>CAYNBR010000009.1:0-27156 GCA_964395935.1 Candidatus Woesearchaeota archaeon | reverse complement strand
CCCACGCATTCATACATAGTTCTCATTGCAGCAATTGAAGTTTCTTCTCTAAGAGGAACATTCAATTCTCTAGAGATATTATGAGCGACACATCCAGATAATAATCCCACTAATCCTGCAATAGCACTTATTTTTTTAATTATTTTCATATAATTTTATTAAAATTAAACCTTATAAACCTTTCTATTTTTACTACTTATAGGTTACAATCTATTGCAAGATAACTCTATTGAAAAGTATTAAGTAAATACATAACACCAAACCAAATAACAAAAACTAAAATTATTAAGAATAATATATTCAAGATAGTATTTTTAGCTTTATTTCTAGACTTCCTTTTTAATTCCTCTTTCATTTTGTATTTATCCATTTCTCTCTCTTCTCTAGTTTTAACTCTAAACAACCTTACTGGTCTTTTTAAACCTCTCAATCTTCTTAGTCCTAAGTGCACATAAGGTATCTCATTCTTATTCATTAGAGAAAATACTTCTTCACTAAAAACAATCTTATTTGCTTCCGTTATACACTCAATTCTCGCAGTAGTATTTACAGCATCTCCATAAATATCATTGTCTCTAATTAAAACTTCACCAGTATGTACTACAACCCTAATATTTATTTTATACTTATTTTCTTTATTATACTGATAGAAGGTATTTTGTAATTCCATGCCACATAATACTGCATTTGTAGGTGATTTAAAAGTAACAAGAAATGCATCTCCCATTTTCTTTACTATATCTCCTTCATATTTAGTAAAAATTGGTATTGCCAGGCTGTCAAAAAAATTATGTAAATTATTGAATTCTTCTCTCTTTAATTTGGAAGTTTTAGAAGTATATCCAACCATGTCTATAAACATTATAGTTAATATTTCCGTAACTGCTTTTTCGGTTGTTTTAACTATCATTAACTAAAAATATAAAAGAAAGATATAAAAGCTTAGCTGTGCCACTATAACCTTTGGGGGGATGATTTTGCATAAAAAATGCAGGATTTACATATTTTATTTGTAAAGCTTCTTTAAGTTTAAGTCATTATTAACTAAATGAAAAGAATATTTTTTATTTTGTTATTGGTAATTTCATGTACACCCATTAATACATATAAGATGGATCATAGCTTAAAAAATGAAACAACAACTATCAAAGAAATTGTAGATGGAGATACTTATGTTGTTAATTTAAATGGAATTCAAGAATATGTAAGAGTTTTAGGGATAGACTTTCCAGATATAACTAAAAGTAGAATGAATAATTTCTTAGATTATGGTGTTAGTAGAAAAAGAATTAAAGAATGTTATGATAGGGGAAAGAAAGAAGTGGAAGAAGTTTTACTTGGAAAAAATGTTACTTTAGTTCTAGATCGATTAGAAGGAAATAAAGATCAATATAGTAGACTTATAAGATATGTTGATTTTAATAATACTGATATAGAAACTTGGCTTTTGGAAAGAGGATATGCTAGATTTTTAGATCCTACTAATCCTTGGTGCAGCAGATGTAAAAATTATTATAAACTATCTATTGAAAAAATAAATTCTAGAGAAGGATGTTTATGGAAAAATTAAGAAAAAGTGCAACCAGATTTAGTTGCTAAATCTTGTAAAGTTTGTAAGCATTTTGCAGCGACAAAGCAATATTTTTAAATAAAACAATGTTTTTACCCATTAGATATGCCGACGTAGCCTAATCTGGTAAGGCGCTAGATATTTATAAGCGAATCTCGAAATAATACCAGTAAACTAGTTCCGAAAGGAATTCTAGGTTCAAATATAATAACAAGGTTCTTATCAACTCCTTGGAATTTATTGAAAGTCCTGGCGTCGGCGTAACCTTAATATGAAAATAAAAGAATTGAAATTTAAAGTTATAATAAAAACAAACTCTAATGAAAATAAGATAATTAATTTTGACAAAGAGAAAAAAGCTTACAGAATTCAAATTAATGTAAAACCTATAGATGGGGAAACGAATAAAGAATTAATTAAATTTTTATCCAGGGAATTAAAGAAAAGTGTAAGAATTATTTCTGGATTTAAAAATAAAGAAAAGCTGATTGAAGTATTTTAAATTTGTCTGAATTAGTAGTAAAAATAATTATTATTTCTAGAAACTCTTTTAAATGTTTTTATATACCCATTTTCTATGGCTATAAATATGAGTGAACAAGTTAGTGACTTAATTGCTAAATTTTATTTGAAAATAGTTGATGCACATGCTACAACATTGAATGAAAGCATAGTTCAACAAGCTCATGAATTATTGGGTCAACAGCCTGTAAGGCATTCAGATATTCTTGATGTGAAAAGAAAATTTGGTGCAGCTATTGCAACTGCAATCAGCTATGGTGCTTCTACTGAAATTCTTAAAACTATGGTAGAGGCTTATGCTGATACTACAATTAAGCATACTTATAAAATGGCTAACGATCTACTAGAAGGCAGAGTAAGTGGAAGTGAAAATAATCATCTTTTAGCAGAATTATCTGGCGGTCTTGATGTTTTAACTAATTTATTAGCAAGCAGAGGTATTGGACCAGAGGCACTTGAAGCAGGAAATGGAACAGAAAGAAAGGCATTGTCCCCACCAGAAAGAAATACATCAAGTGGTAAATCACGTTGGGCAGATTATTTGCCAAGGTCAAGACTAAAAGCAGATACAGAATATGCTGGACATCCTGCAGTTTATTTAGTTGATACATTAGGATATGCAAACCCACAAGCAGCAAATGTGCAAATTAGAAAATTAAGAAGAGAAAATAATGGTGCTGGTTTATTAGAAAAAATGAGTGGTGATGGCGACAATGCTATGTTTGATTTTAGAGGCGTTGCTTATCAGTTTATAAGGGGTAAAAATAGAGATGCGAAGGTTGCATTTTATACTGAAGAAGAAGCATTGCAAGTTGTTGCAGGTGTTTTAGAACTTGAAGGTATGCAAAGTTCACATATTGATAGAGATGCTAAAGGACTAATTGCAAAATTTGATAAAATAATTACAGTTGAAGATTTAAAAGTTGATGGCAAATATAGGGGAAAAATACTATCTGATCAATTCCCAGAAGTTGCGAAAGCTTATTATAAGATTTAGTTTAATTCTTATTAATGTTAGAAGATTTAACTTTAGAAACTGTTAGAGAAAGATTAGAAATCTATCCTGATGATGTAAGTTCTAATTTTATTAAACCAAGCGCCGTAATACAAGCTTTTCATTTAAGACCTGTTGATTTGGAAGCTAAAATTTTAGCATTGTATGCAAGAAGAAAGATTTCTGCTTTTGATGAAAATGGAATTAAATTAGAACATTTACATGCTTTACTTGGGGAAGAAGTTGATCTATCTGGTGGATATTATAAATTTTTATTAAGTTTAAAAAATGAAACTAAAACTGAACCCAAGGTAGAGAAAGATTTTGATAAAAAAGATTTATTTGATATTGATTTAGAAATTGAAGATGAAGTTTTAGATGAAAGTTCTAGAGAAAGATTAAGAATTGTCATGCAAGGAATTAATTTAGATATGTATGGCGGAAGATATGGTGTATTAATTGATGCCTTAGAAGACTTACCTGGATTATCATTCAAACAATTTTTAAGATTGAAATATGTATCTATAACTAAACGTGATGGTTTTGAAGCTGATCCAGAAGATGCAATTAGTTTACCTTTGAAAGCATTGTATTTGGATATTAAGAAATATGATTTTAAAGAAGTTGAAGAAAAGAAAAAAGTGAGAAGTGCTGAAAAAGAAACTGCAGCTGCTCTAGATACTAAACAAGATCTAGATGTTGTAGACTTAGTAAATATTTATGTAAAAGATAAAGATCCAAGTTTAAAAGCAGTTATTGCAAAACAATATGATAGTTTTATAAGTGATTTGGCTAAATGGACTATACTTAAACTGCCACAAGGATTAGCAATTGGTTTAGAGGACTTACAGCAGGTTGGCAGGGAAGCATTCTTAAAAGTTCTTGATAGATTTGATCCAAACAGGGGTTCTAGACTAGAAGAATATGCTAAGAGGAGAATTGTTGGAGCATTTCAAGATGAACTGAGAACTTTAGATCCATTAGGTAGGACTACTAGAAGAAATATAGGTGTTATAGAAAAAGCAAGAGAAAATTATACTAAAGAACATAAAGATAAACCTTCAAATGAAGAACTAGCAGATTTTATGAATATTACAGATGATAAATTAAGTTTTTTATTGGAAAAAAGACTTGCTAGATCATTTCTTCCTATAGACACTCAATATACAGACGGAAATGGGCAAACATTTTCACTTATAGATCGAGTAAATTATCATTCAGAAGATTTAGTTGAAATAATAACTGGAAAACAGCAACTAGCTGATGTAAGTAAAGCCTATGAAACTTTAGATACAAGAGAAAAAGCAGTAATAAGAATGTATTATGATGAAAATTTAACTTTTAAAGAAATAGGAGAAAAATTCGGATTGACAGAATCAAGAATGTGCCAAATTAAAAAAAGTGCTTTGAGAAAAATAAGAGATGTATTTGGTATTTCAACTAGGGATGAAATTTCAGATGAAGAAATAATTAATGAGGCAGATAGTGAAAAAATTGAAAAAGATGATTATAGTTATTCAAGAGATACTGAAAATTTAGAAGTTCTAACTGGAGATATAGAAAGAAATGACAAAGATGTAGGTTGTGTTTCTAGAGAAGATGATGATTTAGCAAACCCAAATTCTATAGATATTGGATATGAAGAAACTAAAAGTGAATTTATTAAGCAAACTGAAAAGATTATTAGACTTAAAATAAACAAAAAATTAAGACCAGCAATGCCGAGTGAATTGGGCAAAGCAATTATTCCAAGTGAGATAATACAGCCTGAAGATGATTTAGATAATATGGATGATACTGATTTAGGTGATGAATCTGACATTCCTGATGAACCAATAATAATAGAATCAATTAGAAACAAAATTGTATTAGACAGCTATTCAGCTTTAGATAAATCTGTAAGTAAGAAAAAGAAAAGACAAGAAGTAGTAAGTAAAGACTGTCTAGAAAATTTAACTGAGTTATTACCAGTAAGATTTACTCCAGCAAATATTTTAACTCCTTTTACTGTAAGAACTCCTGAACAATATATTGCAATGATGAAAGATAATTTATATTTTCCTAATGATTACCAGACTAAAGTTATAGATGCTGCTGAATTAATATATAAAGAACTAGGAGCTAATATTACTGCAGCAAGATTCAGAGAACTTCTTTTAAGACATTCAACAGATTTATTATCTGATAATGAAGTTGATCCTGAGATTGATAGATTATATTATGTTGGAAAAACTGCAGCAATACTTGAAAGGGCTGGAAAACAAAGAATTTCTTTTTCTACATTGGAAACTATGTACTTGAGTATACCAAAATCTGCAAGACTTAGTTATTTTTCAAGATCTAATAAAAGATATGGTGGAACAACAGTGCGAGAAAAATGGGGAGAAGACTGCTATAAAAAATTAGGCATTGGTAAAATAGAAAGATATGAGGAGGAAATAGAAGAAAGGCAAACTGAACAAGTAAGATTAAAACCTAAAAAGAAGAAAGCAGGATTAGAAACTGAAGGAGATAAACTTGAATTTAGAAGCGTATTAAAAAGAAGGGTAGTTAAAAGAGCCTGTTGGATGGAAAGCAAGAAAGTTGATTTTGAAAAAGAAAGAGATGTGTATAAAGCATTATCAATGCTTGGAAGACCTTGGCTTGATGGAGTGTACTATGCTACTGTAAGTTGGGCAAAGTATATGGCTTCAAATTCTGGAAGAGAAACTAGAGAAGGGACATTATTGGAAGCTAAAAATAAATAATTTTAGAAATCTACTAAACTTTTCTGCTTCTTAGATTTTTTACCAATGCTAAATTCCTGATATGGTGCCCATGAGTGCCTGAATATTTCAGGATATTTATCCCAATTTTCTTTTAAGAATTTTTTAGTTATTGGATCTGCGGGATAGCCTGAACCAAAATCTTTGCCTATTTTTTGTTTTAATAATTTGACTTCTTCTTCTCTAGAACATTTTGCCAAAATTGAGGCTGCACCGCACTCATAAAAATTTAAATCTGCTTTGTGCTCACACAGTAGTTCCGTTCTAACTTTTATTTTTTTATTTAAGAAATTTGTAAATGCTTTTTTATTTGTGCTTGGACAATCAACTATAACTTTATCTGGCTTTAAATAATTAATAACTTCAGCCATTTTATCTCCTTCTAACCAATTAAGATTATTTTCTTCTGATTCTAAAGCTGCATCTATTTCTGCAGGATAAATTTTAATTACTTTATAATCTAAAACTATTTCTTTTATTTCTATAACTAATTTTTCTCTTTGTTTTTGAGTTAATAGTTTAGAATCTTTTACACCTATAGCTTTCAATTTATTTAAATCTTCTTCTTTTAATACTACTCCAGCTATTATCATTGGACCGATGACAGGACCTAATGGTAAGTTAAACAATCAGTTAAACTTTCTACCAGCATCATCGATACCACATACTGTAACCATCAATAATTTTAGTTTTTATGATATAATAAAGGTTTCTAAGCTTTAGAAGGGTACATCCGCATTTCTTTTATCTATAATTCTTCTAACCCAAGATGAATACTGTTTATCAATTATAGTTACTATTGGGAATTGAGAAACTCTATAACCATGAATACTAATGTTGCTTGGAGATACTTGTCTTACTATTTCATATCTTTTTAAATCCATACCTAAAGCATTTAGAATATCATTTGGATCTTTCATTAATCTTGTTGTTGCTGAAGAAGTTAATCTCATACATGGATCAAAACTTGTTTCATTTGTATATTCATAAGTTAATCTTTCATTTCTAGGCCTTGGCTTTCTAAGTTCTACTATTAAACTAAATGGCAAGACTACCGAATATTTTGTATGTTGTGCTAATTTTTTAAATAAATCATGAGTTGTTCCTGACCAAGTTGAAGCAATTCCTCTTAAACCGTGTTTGTAAAATGCGAAATAAGTTGCATAATCTGGATGTTCTTCTTGTAGAGCACAATAACCTACATATTGTTTTAATGTTATAGTCCAATTTCCCCCTGTTGCGCTAGATTTTGATTCACCATATCTTTTTCTTTTATGATCAACTACATCTGGAATCAATGAAACTTCTTCTCCTTCTCTTGATAAACTTGTAAGCTCACCAAATTTTCCGCCATAAAAAGTAACAGTCATACCCTGATAGAATAAACCCATTAATCTTTTCCTATCGGTTGCTTGTATTAATAATTCTGATAAACCTTTTGTAACTGGTAAAACTTTTGATTTGAATACTGGAACTAACTGTTCAGGTTCATGGGTTCTTGCTAATAGTTCTAAATTTCTTTCTGCAGCTAACATAAATTTTTGATTATTAAAATTATTTAAAAGTACTATTGGGATTAAAAGTAGATATTGGTTGGAAAACTTTTTATAAATTTAGTAAAATATCCATAAAATTCTAAGAAAGACTTATAAACTTTAATGTCTCAGTATCTATATGAAAAAATTGAGGATAAGAATTAATTGGACTGTTGTATTCTGGATTGGTATAATCATGATTTTATTATGGCTGATTGCGAAAATAGCTGGATTAATACATACTCCTTTAATTATAGAAATGATTCCAGTATTCGGTGGATTTTTATCATTATTGGGTCTTGTAAAAAATGTTACTAAATATACACACAAAATTGATTCAGCTGTTTTCGATATAAAAGAGATTAAAACAGATATAAAAATAATTAAAGAAGACATACATAGTTTAGATAAACGAGTTTCTGTTGTTGAGATTGGAATAATAAATTTAGATAAAAGAGTTGCTAGATTAGAATAAAGTTTTTATTTTTATTATATTATTTAAAATATATTTTCTGGTATCAAATGCTCACGACACAGTGGACATGTCCCCGGGAAGAGTTTTTAAATTGAAAAGTATAAATATTGAATATGGATAAAAAACTAGATTTATCTCAAGTGAAGTTTAGTCATTATGACATTAAAAGAGAAATTAAGATGCCTAACAAATTATCAAATGAACTTGCTTATCTATGTGGGATTTTAGCTGGATATGGGCACATCTCTAGAGAAGATAGCCGCAAAAATTTAGTATCTTGTGGTGGAAATCCAAAAGATGAAAAGGAATTTTATGACATTATTATAAAAAATTTACTTAAAGATTTATTTAATATAAATGTTAATCCGAGAGATTTGGGCGATGGTACTTACGGTTTTAGGTTTGAGTCAAAAGCAGCCATATATCTTTTAACTAAAGTTATTGGCCTTCCTCGAGGGAAAAAATATGAGTTTATTAAAATACCAACCTTATTTTTGCAAGATAGAGACTTAGTCTTGGAGTTTATTAGAGGTTTATTTGATACAGACTTTGGCTTTTGTTTGACTAAAAAATATCATGATGCCCCTTATTACCCTCAAATATGTTTTGATTCTAAGAGTAAAAAATTTACTAAAGAGGTATGGCAAGCATTAAAAGATTTTGGACTAAATTTTAACGGTAAGGTTTACAGAGTTTATGATAAAGATGAGAGAGCTAAGGCCGGTTTTACAATAACCTATAGATTTGACATGTACGGCCATAAATATTTTTTGAGAATATTAAAGCTAATAAAATTAAGACATCCTAAGCATATTAAAAAATATCAAGAATGGTTAGAAGCTAATAAGGACAATTCAAAAGTTAAAAGATTATTAAATGAAGTAGCGGGGGTTGGATTTGAATTCGTCAGGACTCCAAGTCTTGGAAGACCTTCCAACGACCTTTAAACCTCAGATAACCCACAGGTTAATCTAAACGGGTTATGAGCCCGACGGACACTCCTAGAAGGACAAAATTAACAGACGTTAATTTTTCTGTCCTACCCCGCTAGGCTTACGAAAAACCCGAGTTCTTATAAAGCTTTTGGGAAGATTTATATTTTAGAATTAATAGGTATAATTATGCAAGAAAGAGAAGCATTAATTGCAATTTACAATGAAAAAGGAGAAATTGTAAGCTCTAAGCCAAGAAAAGATGTTGACAAGAGAAAAGATATTCTTAAGACTGTTTTAATTTTATTGTTAGATGATAAAAAAAGAATTTTTGTTACTATACCTGTAGAAGGGATCTGGCCTGGCAAACTTGCAAGCTCTGCTGCAGGGATTGTTAGAGAAAATGAAATTGTACAAGAAGCTGCAGAAAGAACAATACAAAGAGAATTGAATATTAAACCTAGATTAATATTTGTTAGTGAAGCGTATTATGATTTCAAAGAAATTAAAAGGATAATATCTGTATTTTATTGTGTAGATAATAACCCAAAACCTGATGCGGATGATGTAGCAAAAAGTAAATGGATTAGTTTGGAAGATTTCGAAAAGGAGATTAAAAATAATAATTGTTATCCCAACTTAGCTGCTGCTTATAAACAATTTCAAGTATTTGGCCATATATAATCTAAAATATAGTTCCAAAGATAGCTTTAAAAGTTTTTTTATTTTGTTTTATTTATGAAAAATGGTGTCAACATCAAAGAACTAAAAGAAGTTGAAAAGAACATATGTAAGGGAGTTAAGCTAGTTAATAGTTTTACTAATCCTAAGACTATAGTTGCTTTTGATATTGCGTATTCTGGAAAGAAATATTTCTGTGCTGCTGTTGTTTTGAATATTGAAACTAAGGAAGAAATTGAGAGAAAAATAGTTACAGGTGAAGAAATAATGCCTTATTCTCCAAATTCAGCAGTTTTTAGAGAAGGACCTGTTGTATTAGAAGCTTATAGAAGTTTACAAAATAAACCAGATGTTTTAGTTGTTAAGGGAAATGGATTATTAAAAGTTAATAGAGTTGGATTAGCTAGTTATGTTGGAGTATTATTAAATAAACCTTGTTTAGGAGTTGCTAAAGAATTATTATTTGGAAGATTAGATGAAGACAAGATTATGGTTGATGATAAATTGAGAGGAATGGCAATTAAAACTAAACCTTTTGCCAATCCAGTTTATGTAACTCCAGGGCATAATATAGATATAGATACTTCTGTTGAATTAATAAGGAAAGTTTCTGTAGAAGAATATAAATTGCCTTTAGTTTTACATTTAGCACATAAGTATGCTAATAAAGAAAAAGAATGAATACATAAGATATTTAAGTTATGAATTTTTATTAATTATATGGATTATAAGAAAAGCAAAATAGGATTTTTAACTTATTCAAATATTGAAATAAGAGATATATTAAAAGCCTGGTTAGCAATTTCAATAGCTTTTGGGATTGTATTTGGTGGACTAACAACTAAATTTTTAACTTCGTTTATTGTAAGTGCTGTTGCAGTGGGTTTAGGATTTTTATTGCATGAATTAAGCCATAAAGTTGTGGCACAAAAATATAATTATAAAGCAGAATTTAGAAGTTTTGATGAAATGTTATTTTTAGCTATAATAATGAGTTTCTTTGGATTTGTTATTGCTGCTCCAGGAGCTGTAATGATTCAAACTAAGTTTTATGATAAATCAAAAAATGGAAAGATTTCTGTCGCTGGGCCTTTAATGAATCTAATTTTAGCTGGTTTATTTTTAATTTTATTAATAATTTTAACTGGAAGTTTTTCTTCAGTTTTAACTATGAAAAGCTTGGGAATAAGCAGGATATTAGAACTGCCTTTGTTACAATCAACATTATTAATAGGATTTTTAGTAAACAGCTGGTTAGCTTTATTTAACATGGTTCCTTTTTGGATGTTTGATGGTGCTAAAATATTTAAATGGAATAAGATAATTTGGGGAATAGTTACATTAATTGCGTTTGCTTTTGTATTTTTATTATAACAGTTAAATATATAAAGAAATTAGAATAGAAATAATTAATGGTTATAAATAAAGAACAAAGAGTCGGCGTTTTTGTTGATGTTCAAAATATGTATTATTCTGCAAGGGCTTTATATGATGCAAGAGTTAATTTTAAAGAAATTCTAAAAGAGACTGTACAAGGAAGAAAATTAGTTAGGGCTATTGCATATGCAGTTAGAGCTGGAGATAAGGAAGAAGAGAGTTTCCATAATGCTTTAAGCGCAATTGGATTTGAAGTTAAATTGAAAGATTTACAAGTATTCTATGGTGGAAATAAAAAAGCAGACTGGGATGTAGGATTATCTATTGATGCAATTGAGTTAGCCCCAAAATTAGATGTTGTTATTTTAGTCAGCGGTGATGGTGATTATTTGCCTTTAGTTGAACATTTGAAAAGAGCTTTAGGATGTAAAGTTGAAGTTGCTGCTTTTGGAAGAAGTTGTTCTGGAAAAATAAAAGAAAATGTTGATGAATTTTTAGATTTAGATCAGGGAAAGAAATTTGTTCTTGTTAAAAGATAATTATCTTCTTTCAGTAATTTCTCTTATTCTTGCTCTCTCTTGTTCAAATCTATCTGAGAATCTTGTATTGTACTATTGAAGCTAGAGTATTTACACTAGTTCTGCCTCTTCCTGATGCAGCTTGGAAAAATAAACTTGTTACTACATGATCGAATTCTGCTGGGGCCCAGTCCATAACTACTTCTCTTTTTTCTCCGTCTTCATAAGCAACAATAAAATTACCTTTAGCGTTTGTATAAAAACCATAACGAGAATCCTGTCCGCCTTTACCAGATATAAAATAAGGATTACGTTCTTCTGTAGTTCCAATATCTTTTAATGGTTCATCAAATAATATGAAACTTTCAAATACTCTAGATTCATTTGGAGGCATTAAACATTCTGCTGCTGCACCTATTGCTTGTTGTCTTTCATCTACAAGCCTTAACAATTCTAAACCGCTATATTTTAATAATTCTGAATTAACTTTATTTTGTTCTGCATATTTTAATAAAGCAACTAAAAGCCTTGGTTCATCAGAATGATAACCTACAACCCATCTTTTATCATCTCTAGCTAATGGTTTATATTGGACTTTATTTCCTAAAGGATCCTGAATAGGATAAGGAGAAACATCTGTTGCTTCAATTCTAATATCTAAATCATGATCTCCAGTTATTGCTGTTTCTAATGTTACTCCATCTCTCTCATTTTCCCAGGGATAAATTTTATTTCTTCTTACTCTATCTAAATATCTAGATTCATGTATGTGTGCACCAACTGCACCTACAAAAGCCATTGCTGAAGGAAAACCAAATTGGTCATATGCTGCAACTTCTTCTGGAGTTAAAACTGAAGAGGCTAAAAACCCACTAACAACTAAGAAATCTTCTTTTTCCATTTCTACTTCAACTATTCCTTTTGGCTTATTTATTAACCATTTTCCATTACTTAAGTCTCTAGAAAGAATTTCTAATGCTCTTAATTGTTCTCTGACTTCTGGTTCATGTACCTCATCAAAAAATTTTCTTTCTAGAAGTTCTGCTAAATATTCTGGTAAATCATCTTCTGAAATAAAACCAAGTGGCGGTATTTTGCCCGCTCTAGAAGCTTCAGCCACTCTTTTAGCTATTCCAAAAACTTCAATATTTAAATCTGCTTCAAAATAAACACGATAACCATAATTCATAGTTGTTATTGATAAATTTATAACTTTTAAAGATTATTGTCATTTAATATGAATAATAAAAAGTCTTTTAAAGTTGGTTTAATATTAATAATTAATGGTTAAAGAAGAATCTTTTGGCGCTGTATTATTCAGAAGAGAAGGTAAAAAAATATTCTATTTGTTATTGTATAGGAAATCTCATGATCGATATAAAGAGTTATGGGATTTTCCTAGAGGTTTAATTGAGAAAGGAGAATTTGAGAAAGAAGTTGTAAAAAGAGAGATTATGGAAGAGACAGGAATAACAGATATTTGTTTCTTAGAGGGATTTAGAGAGAATATAAAATGGTTTTACAGGAAAGAAGGGCAGTTAGTAAATAAACAAGCAACTTATTATTTAGCGGAGACTAAAAATAAAAATGTGAAAATAAGCCATGAACATAATGACTATAGGTGGTGTGAATATGAAGAAGCTTTGAAATTAATTACTTTTGATAATACTAAAAATATTTTAAAAAATGCAAAGGAATTTTTAATTTCTGACTAAATTTAGCTAATTTGTTTTTACTTCTACTCTATTTCCCTGATCATCATAGGCATAAACTTTACCTTCTTGCTCATCTAAAGTTTTTTTATGTGTTCCATTACAATATGGTTGTGTAGATGATAAACCACATCTGCAAATAACTTTACTTTCATTGCCTACTTTGATTTCTATAGGGTGTTTTTCATTATGAACTACTAATCTTGTCATTGCGCACCCTCAAATCTTTTGCTTACAACATCCCAATCTATGGATTCTATAAATGCTGAAATGTAATCTGCTTTTTTTAATCCGTAATCAATCATGTAAGCGTGTTCGAATACATCCATAACTAATAATGGAACTGCTCCTGCTAAATGACCTACATCATGTTCGTTAATCCAAACATTGAATAGTCTATCTGCCTGTTTATCATAATACATTATAACCCAACCAATCCCACGCATTGATCCTGTTGCTATAAATGACTTATGGCAGTTTTCTCCAGAACCAAAGCTTTCGACCATTTTTTTAAATAATGGTGCATCATCTTTTAAATGTTTCTTAGTTTTAGACATGTTTTCAAAATAATACTCATGTAATCTCATACCATTAAATTCCCAACCAAATCTTCTTTTTAATTCTGCAAATTCTGGACTAGAAGATTTATCATCTTTAACCATAGACATCATTGTATCAATTAATTTATTTGTATTGGTTACATAACCTTGATATAAAGTAAAATGATTTTTTAGTAATTGATCTGAGAAACCTTGCAACCCTAATAATTTATCATAATTCTTTGCTTCGTATGCCATTTTCTAATCCTCCTTAAATCTTACCAACTAAATCTAAACCTGGCTTTAATGTTTTAGAACCTGGTTTCCATCTAGCAGGGCAAACTTCACCTTTGTGTTCTCTTACAAATATTGCTGCTTGTAATTTTCTTAATAATTCCTCTGCACTTCTACCAATATTGTTATCATGCATTTCTATTGTTTTTAAAACTCCATCAGGATCAATTAAAAATGTACCTCTTAATGATAAGCCTTCTTCTTCAATATAAGTTCCAAATTCCCTGCATAATTTTCCAGTTGGATCTGCTAACATTGGATATTTAACTTTTTTAATTGCTGGAGAATTATCATGCCAAGCTTTGTGTACAAAAACAGTATCTGTACTTACAGACATTATTTCTGCATTTAATTTTTTGAATTCATCGTATAGTGATGCTGCATCTTCTAATTCTGTAGGACAGACAAATGTAAAGTCTGCTGGATAGAATATTAAAGCAACCCATTTTCCTTTATAATCTGATAATTTAATTTTCTTGGATTGTTCATTATGAAACGCTTCTAATTCAAACTCTGGAACTTTTTGATTTACTTTAACCATATTAAAACTCAAAATTGATAATAGCTGACTATTTATATTTATTTTGGTTGATAGATATACAAGTAGGACTATATTTAACCCCTAATCTTTAATTTATAGTATATCCAAACACCAAGGAAAACTAGAAATATTATTAGTATTGGGATTAGGTTTATATTTACTTCATTTACTATAAACAGCAGTATACTAAATGCTGCTGCTGAAGCCCAAATTATTTTTAAATTTAATAATGAGTCATAAACTTCTATATTCTTCTTTAATACTAATAGGGATGAACACCCTATAGATAGTAAGGCTGCGCCAACTAGTCTTGTGGATAGTGTATTTAATGATGATAAATCTAATAAACTTACAATTTGTGGAAAAAATATTAGAGGAAATGCAAAAACCATGTCTATTATAAAGTGTATTTTAAACCAAATTTTTAGATATTTTGGAATTGTTTTTTTCATATACTCAAATACCCATGCCGATTAATATAGCTTATTACTTAAATTATAATTCTAATAGTCCCATGACAGTTTTTGTTATAGAATAATCATCAATTCCATGATCTTTTAGTAAATATGAAGCATTTCCAGAGTGTGGCATTTTATTTATGCATAAATGAATAAAATTTAGATTTTTATTTACTAATTCTAAAGATAACATTTCTCCTATTCCACCTTCTTTGTAATGATCTTCTACAACAATTAATTTATTTCCTGATTTTTTTACAAAATCTATAAATTTTTTAGAATTGAATGGTTTAATGCAATATAAATCTACTACTGCTACATTTATTCTGTGTTTTATTAATCTTTCATAAGCTTTTAAACATTCATGTAAAGTTATTCCAGAACCAACTAGAACTGCTTTGTCTTCATTTGACTGTTTTAGAATTTTAAAGTCGCCTAATGAGAAATTTTCTGAATTTTTATATATAACTTTTGTTTTTGATCTTGTAATTCTTATATATTTCATACCTCCCAAATTTGAAGCCAATAATACTAATTTTTCTGCTGAAACTGCATCACTTGGATAAAGAACTATTGAATTTGGTAAGGCTCTGAATAAAGAAATATCTTCTAAGCCCATTTGAGATGGACCATCTTCACCTATAGAAATTCCTGCGTGTGAACCTACAATTGTTATATTAGCAGAAGATAAAGCTGACATTCTTATTTGATCATGCGCTCTTGATAAGAAACAGGCAAAACTTGAAGCAAAGACGTTATAATTTTTTATAGATAAACCTAAAGCCATACCAATCATATTTTGTTCTGCAATGTAAGCTTCTATGTACTTACTTGGATAAGCTTTTTTTAATTTTTCAGCATAAGTAGAATTTTTTACTTCGCTATCTGTTGCTAAGATAAATGGATTAATTTTTGCTAATTTAACTAAAGCGTTTCCATAAGCTTCTCTTGTTGCTATTTCTTCATTTATTTTATAGTTAGTTTCTAAGTAATTTCTTCTTTTATTCATTTTAAAATTTGTTCTTGAAGGAAATTTAATTTTTATTTTTGGCATTTCTACATTTGAAATTTCTTTTAATGCCAAGGCTAATTCAGATTCATTTAATGTTTTGCCGTGCCAACCTTCTCTATTTTCTAAAAATTGAACTCCTTTTCCTTTTACAGTTTTACAGATAATAGCAGTGGGTTTTTTAGTTTCTTTTCTTGCATTTTTTAATGCGTTTAATATTTTATTTATATTGTGACCATTTATTACTATAGAATTCCAACCGAATGATTCAAATCTTTTTTTGTAAGCTTGTAGATTGTAGCCAAGCATTGTTTCTCCTGACTGGCCTAGCCTATTTACATCTACTAAAGCACATAAGTTATTTAATTTATAATGAGAAGCTAATCCTAATGCTTCGTAAACCGAACCCTCTGCACATTCTGAATCTCCCAATAAAACATAAACTCTAGATTTTCTTTTTTGCATTTTCAAAGCTATGGACATTCCTACGCCTACTGATAATCCTTGGCCTAGAGAACCTGTTGCTACTTTTACCCATGGGATTAAAGGACTTGGTAGAGGGTGGCCTTCTAAAGGAGAATTAAATTGTCTTAAAGTGTTTAAATCTAAGTCTATACAATTAGATCTTTTTAAGGCTGAATATAATATTGGGGCTGCATGACCTTTTGATAAAATAAATTCGTCATTATCTAAATCTAAAGCATTTTTTACATTGTAAAACATTTCATTGAAGAATAAACAAGAAATTATTTCTGCGGAAGATAAACACGTTGTTGGATGGCCGGAACCTGCTGTTGTGGTTATTTTTAGAACATCTCTTCTAAGAATACTGGCTATGTCTTTTAACTGATTTGTTGTCGCCATCTTTTTAATAATTATCATTAGTTAGGCTTATAAACTTTTTCAAAATTAATTTTTGATGGCAGTACAAGATATTATAACTTTATATCACTCTAGTTCTCAATCACCAATTGAAACTGAAGATGGAAATGTGGAGTATATCTCCCTCATTTTAGACGGAACTGCCATCCTAACTTTTCAGTATTTAAATAAAAGAGTAATCTATGAATTTAATGATGGTGGATATTTTGGAAGAGTTGTAGACAAAAGAAATGAAAGAAAAAAAATACAAGATCAAAAACCTATGCCTGATGAATTAACAGCAAGAGTTATTGAATTTATACAGCAAAAGAAAGGCCTCTTAGATCGTTTCAATTCAGCCATGGGAAGGAGCAAGAAAGGATCAGAGCATACTGTTGAGGATTTTATTGCTGAAAAAATTGGCAGTTCAGAATTTTAATATTTAATTATAGTTTATAAGATTTTTCCAATTTTCTTTATAATTATTATATTTATTGTCAAAATCTTCTCTTGGGGTTATTGATATATCTAATTCTTTGAATTTTTGTTTTATAAATTCTAAAGCCTGTTCTTTTTCAGGCTCATCACATAATTTTTCTATTTCTATGATATAGCCATAACCTTTAGTAAAGTCTAAACAAACATCAAGACCATTCCATTCAAATTCTAATCTATTTCTAAACCATTTAATCTGCACATTAAAGCCTATGGACAAAAATAATTTTTCCAGTCTTTCAAAATCTTCCTTTGAAAATTTAATTTCTGTTTCTTCTCTAATCTCATCATGAACTTTCCCTGCTTTAAGAACTATTTTAGAGAAAAAATTATTCTTTTGTATTCTCAAATCAACTGGCGCGTCAAAATAATATGTTTCTTGATAATCTTCTTTTAAGAATTTTGCATTTTTATGAAAGAAGTTTAATAAATCTTCATACTGTTCTTTTGATATCAAGCTTTTTACTTCTACTTCAATATTTTGCATTAATGAATAGTTTTTAATCAATTTATAAAGATTTATTTAATTCATTTACTGTCTTATTTAAACCTTTACTATTTTGTAAGTAAGAGCCAACTGCAAATAAATTAGCTCCTGCTTTCTTACATAATTTAATTGTGTCTGGATTTATGTGACCATCAACTTCTATGTCTTTTTTGAAATCCATTCTTAACATTTTAATTTTTTCTACTACTTCTGAATGGAATTCTGCACCATATTGGCCAGGATGAACAGTTAATAGTAAAACTCTGTCTAAATATTTTAAATAAGGCATTATATGCATCAAAGAAGTTTCTGGGTTTAAAGCAAAACCTATTTCTTCCTTTTTAGATTTTGCAAACTTAATTAGTTTTAATGGATCTTTTAATCTTTCAAAATTTACTATTAATATTTTGAATTCTTTGTAGTTTTTATAGACCCATTCTTCAGGATTGTTTACCATTAGATGTGCTTCATATGTAAAATCTTTATTTAATTTGAAATTAAACCAGTTAGATTTATTTTTCACAAATTTTCTGTCCATAATGTCTAATTGAAAATGTTTAAAGTATTTATTTAGAATATTAATTCTAGAATCCAGCTCTTTTTGGTTATTTGCTATAATTGTTGGAATAATTTTATATTTCATTCTAATTTTTTAATTTCATTAATCCTTCTTTTATATCTTGCAGCTTTGTTAAATTTAGTTTCTAAAAACTTTTTAACTATATTCTTAGCTTTGCTCCTAGTAATATATCTTCCTTGTAAACACAATATATTGGCATTGTCATCTTTCCTGGATAAGAAAGCATCTCTTGTATTTTCTGCTAATACGGCTCTAATGTTTTTTACTTTATTTGCTGCAATACAGACTCCTTCTCCTGAACCGCAGATTAATATTCCAAATGAATTCTTATATTTAGAAACTACCTTGGCTACTTTTGAAGCAAAAATTGGATAATCATCATTTTTATCATAAACTTTATTGCCTAAATCTATAAATTTATATTTTTTAAAATAACTCTTTAATTCCTCTTTTAATTTAAAACCTGCATGGTCTGAACCTATGTAAACTTTCATTTAATTATTATTGTCTTAGCTTGTTTTTAAATCTTTACTTTGATGCAATTATCCCTATAAAAACCTTTAAAAATTCTATAGTTCTTTTATTATTATGGAATTCAAAGTAATATCATTTTACAAGTATGTAGAAGTAAGCTATCCTGATACTTTAAGAGATGAAATAAGGAATATTTGTGAAGAACTGAGCATACTGGGAAGGATACTAATTGGAAATGAAGGAATTAATGCTTGTATTTCTGGAAATGAAGAAAATATTGAGAAGTTTAAGAATATAATAAAAAGCAATAGTCTATTTTCTGATTTAACATTTAAAGAAGAAAAATATGAAGATTTTACACATCATAAACTAGTTGTTAGGTTTAGAAAGGAAATTGTTAAATTTGGAATGGAAGTTAGTTTTAGTAATCCTGGAAAATATATTGAAGCTGAAGAATTGAAAGAATTGTTTGATAAAAATGAAGATTTTATAATCATAGATGCTAGAAACGATTATGAATTTAAAGTTGGAAAATTTAAAAATGCAATTACCTTACCAATAGAAACTTTTAGGGAATTTCCAGAGGCTGTTAAAAATTTAGACAATTTGAAGAATAAAAAAATAATAACTTACTGCACAGGTGGAATTAGATGTGAAAAGGCTTCTGCTTATATGAAAGAAATTGGGTTTAATGATGTTTATCAATTACAAGGAGGGATTATTAATTTTATAGATAAATTTCCTGGAAAATATTTTGAAGGAAGTTGTTTTGTTTTTGATGATAGGTTAACTACTAACCTTGGAAAAATAGGAGTAATAAGTGAATGCAATATTTGTAATAATAAATGCGATGAATATATTAATTGTCATAATATGGACTGCGATAAATTGTTTATTTCTTGTAAAAATTGTCAGGAAGAATTGAATAAAAGTTGTTCTGAAGAATGTAAATGTGCTAAAAGAAGGAGAAGGGAGAAAAAGAATTTTGAGATTATAGGACATGTAGAAAATTATTTTGCAAAATCTAAAGTTGCTGAAGTTAAGTTGGTTGGAAATATTAATAAAAAAATGAAGGTCAATTTTATAGGAAAAACGACAAACTTTGAACAAGAAATTAAAGAGTTAAGAGATTTTAGTGGAAATAGCATTGATAATTCTAAAGAAGAACAAATAGTTACATTACCAGTTATTGATAGGGTTAGGAAAAATGATAAAATAATTCTGTACAAATGATAATTGATAAATTAGAAAAGCTTGAGAAGGAAAGTATAGAAAGAGGAATTCCTATAATTGGGAAATATAAGGGAAAATGGCTTTATGACAAAATAAAAGAAGTGAAACCTAAGAAAATCTTAGAATTAGGGACTGCTAATGGATATTCAGGCATAATTCTCGGAAGTGAAGGTGCTGAATTAACAACAATAGAACTTGATGAGAAAATAGCTAATGAAGCTAAAAATAATTTTAAGGAATTTAATATAAATGCAAAGATAATACTTGGAAATTGTGTAGAAGAAGTTAATATATTAGTTAAAGAAAAAATGATATTTGACTTAATATTTATAGATTTTAGCAAAAGAGATTATATAAAAGTTTTAGAAGATTGTATTTTATTAGTTAAGAAAAATGGATTAATAATTGCTGATAATATTACTATGGAAGACTGCAAAGATTTTAAATATGGTGTATTAAATCATAAACAATTGAAAACTGAAATAATAAATATTAAAGATGGATTAAGCTGCAGCTTGAAGCTCTTTTAATGAAATGATTTATTTTTTTTGTTTTATAAACTAAATTTTGGAACTTTATCGCCTATTTTTAGTATAGATCTAGGAACGATAAATGTTATATAAATTTTGTTAAGATAGATTTAAATAGATGATTACTGTAAAAGTAATATGGCTGATGCAGAGAAAGTTGGTTTTCATAAAGGCTGTTTAACAACATTGGCTAAAGAAAGGGAAGAATTGTTAAAGTTAGTTAATATCACAGAACAATTAATGAATTTACATTTAAAATCTTTAAAAGAAATGGGAATAGATTTAGAAAAAGAAGTTCAAAAAACTAATGTTCAGGAGAAGGTGATTAAAAAATGATTATGGAAATAATTACAAACAAATGGGTTGCTTTAGTGGCAGTTGTAGTGATTGGTTTTGTAGTTTATAGACTAATTAATAAGAAAGATAGTGGCTTAGATGAATTAGAGGCTGAATACAATGAAATATTGACTTCTGACAAGTATAAGGTTAAAGGACAGTATTCTGATCTTTAATTGAAAGATAATGTTTATAATAATCAATATTTCTTTATTTTTATGATAAAAACATTTTTGGATTTTATAATCCATATTGATAAATATTTGAATCAAATAATACAAAGTTTAGGTTTTGGAACTTATGTTATATTATTTTTAATTATCTTTGCAGAGACTGGACTAGTTGTTACTCCTTTTTTGCCAGGAGATAGTTTATTATTTGCTGCTGGGGCTTTTGCTGCTTTGGGAAGCCTCAATGTTCTTATTTTATTTTTTTCTTTAATTATTGCGGCAATAATTGGAGATAGTTTAAATTATAAAATTGGAAAGCATTTAGGAAAAAAAGTTTTCAAAGAAGATTCAAAATATTTTAAAAAAGAATACTTAATCAGGACTGAAAAATTCTATGAAAAACATGGGGCTAAAACCATTATTATCGCCAGGTTCATGCCAATAATAAGAACTTTTGCACCTTTTGTAGCTGGAATAGGAAGTATGAAATATAAGAGGTTTATAACCTACAATATATTTGGTGCAATATTATGGGTTGGACTATTTGTTTTTGGAGGTTATTATTTTGGAAATCTTCCTACAGTAAAGAAGAACTTTACGCTTGTAATCTTAATAATAATTATATTATCTATCTTACCTGGAATAATTGCATTTCTTAAGCATAAACTTAATAAGTCTGAAGCGACTAATTAGAAAGCTTTAAAAATTCACACTTTTTTCTTAATTTATGATTATACCTATAAGATGCATGAGTTGTGGAAAACCAGCAGCACATCTATATGAAGATTTTAAAGAAAGAGTTGCCCAAGGCGAAGAAGCTAAGGCTGTAATGGATTCTTTAGGTTTAGAAAGATATTGCTGCAGGGCTTTGTTCATGGGTCATGTAGATTTAATAGAACTTGTTGCAAGATTTAAGAAAGCTTAAGTGTATACTCTAAAATAAATATTTTTTTAAATTGGTGAATTCTGATTAATTTCAAATGAGGGACGATATTTTTTTAAAACAGAGATTAGAAGCTATTTGGGGGTTATTATTTCCAGAAATAGAAAAGAAAAATTTAGTTATTGTAAGATTTAAAGGTAAATGGAAAAATAAGTTTGGACATATAAAAAGATTAAGAAATGGCGATTCTGAAATTGCAATCAATAGTTATTTTAGAAATGAGAAAGTTCCTGAATATGTTATAGATACTACCCTAGCACATGAATTAGTACACTATATGCATGGATTTAACAGCCCTTTACCTAAATTGTATAAACATCCCCATAAAGGAGGAATTGTAAATAAAGAATTAAATAAAAGGGGATTTGGAAACATGTTAAGTTTAGAAAGAAAATGGATTAGGAATGAGTGGAAGAACATTTTAAAAGAAGAATTTAAGTCTAGAAAACCAAATAATGGATTTAGAATATTTAGGTGGTTTTGATAACAATTAGTTTTATAAATTTCTCTTAAAACTTAATATAATGGAAAAATTAAATAGAAGAGACTGGATGAAAAAAACTTCTAGTTTAGTTTTGGCACTTATACCTAATGGGTTCATTACAAGGCAGAGAGAAACTAGTTTTAATTTACCCAGACAGTTTTATGCGCTAATGCTAAGAGATAGAACTTTTATTGATTTGATACAAAATGAAGAATCTGGGGGAATTTTTTATGGGTATTCTTGTCCGTATGAAGGCACTAAGACAAATGTCAGGCTTGAGGCTGTAGTACATGCTAGAAATATAAAAGAGGGACTAGTTTATGGGTTCAGTGTGAATTTAGCTGTAATGCCTGAATTCAAAACAGAACCGGCACTTGATGTTTATTATGAAACCTTTGGTTCAAAGCCTGTAAATGTAAATGGGACACTTATAGAGGGATTTATAGCAACTTACAGGGAATTTAAATTGAGTACTGGCAGAAAAAATGAAAGATATACAGAATCTCAAGAAGATAGAAACAAAGAAGCTTATGCAATACTAAGGGGCTGCATTCTGCAGGATATAGCTGGATTATAATTAAGCTGCCTTAGGTAGTCTAGAACTTATATAAGCAATTGGATCTTTGTCAATTTCTTGAACTAATTTTTTTAATTTTTTTGCTGCTTCCCAAAAAGGAGTTACATTCTCATCCTTAGGACGAATTTGTTCTTCAGGTAAATAATGTTCATTTCCATTTTCCCAATAATGAATTGCCAGAGCTAATTCTCTGTGATAACTTGCAGCTTCATCTTTTCTAATGACTTGCCTGCAGTCTATCATCACAACCATTCCTTCTCTAGAAAATTCTTTAACATATGAAAGGTCTACTACATGAAACCCTTGCTGGACAGTTACTGAGGCCCATCCACTTAGATCTTCATAATTTATACTTACACTTGCATTATCATTAGGATTAGAAGTGGCCTCTCTTGTAATTTTTTCAAGCCATCCATTCGAGCTAGGCGTGGAAACTTCGTTTAATATTTTATCTAAATTTAACATTTTAGTTCCTTGCCTCTTTTAATTAATCTTTTATTTACTTATTTATATTCTTTGTGAATGGATTTATAAGCTTATCTATCTAGTTTAAATTTCATATATTTTTTACAATTTAAACAATAATAAATTAACATTTTATTTCTTGTTCTTACACGGCAATTACCAGACTGGAAATAAATATTGCAATGTCTGCAGAATCTTCTTTTAAGTTCTTTAGGTATTGGAACATTAACTTTCATACCTATTTTTCTTGCTAGTTGAACATATCTATTTGCTTTCATTGGATTTATTTTAGCTTCACTAAATAAAATTTTTATTCTTTGTATTGCTAATTTTTTTAGATTTGGATTCTTCATTATGAATTTATAATTAATTAAGTTTATATATCTAATCCTTGGAGTTAAAGAAATGCCATACGGTTTTGAACATATGATATTTCCATGGGCTTTAGCTAAAGTCTTGGAATACTTTAAGAAAATAAAATTAAGAACTATAGAATGGTTTTTCTTATTATTTGGGGCTTTATTTCCAGATATAGATTATTTTATTCAATGGACTACTAAAATTTCTATACATAGAGTTTTTACACATAGTTTATTTATGGTTGTACTTGGTTATTTTATTGTTTATTTATTTGTTAAAGTTTATAAAAAATTTAAAAATGTTGAGTGGAACAATAAGAAAATGGCACTATTATTTTCTTTAGGGATTTTAAGTCATATATTTTTAGATATGATGACTGGAAAACCTGGAGTGCAATTATTTTGGCCTTTAGATAAATGGTACTATTTCTTCGGTATATTACCAGAACCTTTCAAGTCAATGCCATATAGTCAAAGAACTGTTGAAGCTTTAGCTAATGCATTAAAATGGGCGATATTTGATATTGGTGTTGGTGCTTTATGGTTATTTTATTTAATGTATAAAAATAAATTGAAGGAGTTATAATGCATAAATTTTATTACTTAAACTTATTTTATTATCCTTATGAAATATAGAACTAGAGAAAGAACTGAATATGATATAGAGTGTTTTAATGATAAAGAGAAGCAAGTATTGGATTGGCTTCTAAGAGAATACGAAAGTGCTAGATCCTGGGTGTCTTTTGAAAGTAGGACTGGCAATGGAATTGTTTCAGAGTTAAAAAGAATTTCAAATGATAAATGGCAAGAACATCCTTTATATAAAATTCAAAAAGACTTAGTTGAAAATGCGGGTGTAAGAAATAAGGAGCTAGTTGGCGAATTATCTGATATGATTGTAGAAAATTAAAATATAAAGGCGGGCAGCTAACCACACTTCCCGTACGGAGTACAGTACAATATGGAACGTAGGCATTCTTAACTTCTGGGTTCGAAATGTTTCCAGGTGGAACCATGCCACTATGGCCGCCCATTAGATTGGAATAGAGTGGGATTTAAAAGTGTTTTGGTGAAGAAATTACTCTTTTATTTTTACTAATTGGTTGAGATTTTCTATTATTGCTTTGCATTAATTCTTCTAGAAAGAATAAGATTGAGATGGGATTATCTGGGTCTATGATGCATTGGCTTATTTCTAAAGAATATGAATAACCCAATTGTTAAAAATATTACAGCTAACAGGATTAAATAAATTTTCATATTGTTTTTCTTTGGCGTTAAATTTGTACTAGTTTCTTTCACATTATTTTCAGGTTGATTGACTGGAGGTGTTATTGTCTCTTGCTGTGCTGGTATTTTGGTTTCTTGTTTAGCCTTTAATGCTATTCCAAATGTACTTAGTCCTGGAACAGTTGACTGAAAATAATAATAGGTATTATCATCTTTTGTATTTACAGTTTCATATTGAACCCATTTAGTCCCTTCATATCTCAATAAGACAACGTCCTTGATATTCCCTTTTAAATTTTCAAGCCATGATTTTTTCAAAGTAAATAATATTTTTACAGAAGCGATTTGAGCATCATTTATATTTTCTTTATTTACTTCAAAGTATTTGTAGACATTGCTTGCAATTCCAGCTTCTAATGGTGATGGTATTGATGAAAGAATACTTACTGATTTGATTGAAAATAATGCATTATTTATGGTTTCTTTTGTAGTTACTTCTAACTTATCGATCCCTACCTCATGATTATAAAAATCAAATGAAACTGGCTTTTCAGGTTCTATTACTGTTTTTCTCAAAGTAGTGGCACCACCTGATGAAGATGAAGAACTTCCACTTGATGTGCTTGAAGAACTTGAAGAAGATGAAACTGAACCTTGTACTTGCGTATCAGAACCTGAAAAGTGAGGAATTTTTACCCACATAATATTACTTGTAGTATTTACATAACAGTCTAATTGTAGGTTTGTTGTGCTACAAATATCCCCTGTTGTTGTAAATAATGATTGATTGTATGTTGAAAATTCACTTGGGATTTGTGTTGAGCTATTTACAGTTGTGTTCCATAAAACTGTGGATAAATCATCATCATAAAGAGTAGGTAAATTTGCATATATTGAAGTGGCTTCATTTATATTTGTGTCGTCATAAGGTATTCCCACAATTATACCTGAGTATGTTTGTGGTCCGACACTTCCCATACTCCTTTTCTGGGTTGCTCCTGAACCACTGGATGATTCATCGAAACTGGCGCTTGGTGGTCCAGATAATGACATATCGACGCCTATGTAATGTATTGTCATGTTTGTTAATGGATGTTTGATCCTTATGCTAACAGCGTCGCTATTTTCTTGAGCTTTCAATGGACTAAACTGTGTTGCATTAGTGAAAGAACTTAAAAGACATCCTAGTGGGGGCTCATTCGGAACATCGCATGTAGAATTACTTGCATACATAGTAAGCCCTAATTCTTTTCCAAAACCAGTTCCATTAAAACTTTTTTGTCTAAATGAAGATGTTAATGTCAAATTAATTATAGGTAAGGATAAATTTGCTTCAGTTAATTTAAATATTGTTGGTTCATAATTACTACTATAAACTCTTATTTTAGATGAAGCACCCTGGACAAATGCAAATGCGTATTCATTAGTATTAGATCCTACTTGAGTAAGTTCATAACTCATCTTAGAATTATTTATAGTCATATCAACCTGTACGAATGCATTTTGAATTTGTCTATATGAATCATCATAGATTTGTATTCTTGAAATATTTGTAGGAACCATTCCAGCAGTTCTGTTGAAAAAACCTCTTAAAGGAGCTAAAGTAAGATTTCTATGGAATTCTCCACTTAATCCTGATGTAGTTTGATTAAAGTAACCCCCATAGAATGTACTTGAATCATTCCCTGTTGCAAATAATACATATTCCATACCAGAAACCATACTTATGTTATAAAATCCACTAGTGGTATTAAGACCTGCATTCACAGTTGCAGCTTGATAATCCCCATTTAAGCCAGACCTTATAGGCACCATGAATGACATCATAACACGATCAGTCCTTAGCTCACTGATTTTAAAATGTCTTGTCAGATTGGTGTATTCCATTTTAGTAGTATTTGGGGCTGTAATATAACCGCTCATCCTTACATATGTGGGCACTATGCTAAGATTTAATGGAATATAAGCTGGATTGCCAGAATATAAACTTAGATTATTATATTGATATAC
>CAYNBR010000008.1:20563-27699 GCA_964395935.1 Candidatus Woesearchaeota archaeon | reverse complement strand
GAAATAATTCAAAATATAAAAGTTGACTAACAAATATTAAAGGGAGTGATAAAACTAATAATATTTTCTTTAACTGATTTTTTTCTATATTCTCTTTGTAATAATTAATTAATGAGAATATAATAAATAATGGCAAAATAGTATCAATATATCTGCCTATCAATCTACCATTTATATTTGGTATTAATGTTTGTGCCTTTGTCGGTGTTTTTGCAGCATGATTTGCTCCACCGATTATTATAATTAGTAAGGCTACAATTGTAATAATAGTAAAAATCTTATATTTTTTATTCTCTAAGTTTTTTCTTAGATTTACAAAGAATAATCCTGCAAAAATAATCATTGAAGTTAGTAATATATAACTTGTATAGCTCAATGTCCAGCTGATAAAACTTATTAAATAATTACTCTTTGTTGCAGTTATCTCTTTTGAGTATTCTCCTAGAACTCCTGAAATTGAGAATCCAAATAATAATCCATTTCTTATTAACCAAGGGGATATAACTAAAATTGTTGTTATTCCTGCTACAATTTTCTTTTTTATTTCAAAAAATTCCTTTTTGATTAATTTGTATACAAACAAAATTAGAGTAATAATTATTAATGAAGTTCCAGGAAACCTTGTTAAAATACTTAGCCCTATAAACAAACCACTTAAAATATCGTATTTAAAATTTCTTTCTGTAAATGATTTATAAATAAAATAAATTGAAAATAAGAATAGTGTGTAGAATAAATTTTCTGACATTACATATGGCGTAAATGCAAAGTTCATAGGTAAAATGCCTATTGTAAATGCTACAATTAACGCTTTCTTTTTTTCTATAAATGTTTTGGCTATTAAATAAGTTGGTAATATAATCAAAGTTGAAATTAGAGTATTAATAACTTTCATTACAAAATAACCTTTTATTGGGCTACCAAATAAGAATGATATTGCTAAAATTATTGGGTATAATGGCTGATAATTTGATGTGGGAATGTTATGGACATTAAAATTAAGATTATAGAAAAAGCTTTGAGCCATTTTTATATAGATGTATTCATCTGTGTATATTGTTGGCGTAGATACAAATGATGATAAAACTATTTTTATCAGTGTAAGAAAAATAAATAATATTAATATCTTTTTCCAAATTTTCATGTAAAAATTGATGTGATAAATCTCTTAAATGTTTCTTTTCTTAAAAAGATAAAGTTTTAAAGTTAAACCATGTTATCAGTCTAATGTCTGAGGGTATGAAATTTATTAAGGATATAAGCTTTTTGAGTTTATGGAATATTTCCTCTTCTTTTATAGGCATATTTAGTTTTTATATAATTACCAATCTTTTGGGACCAACAGAATATGGTAAATATTCACTTGTTATTTCATTAATTACCACAATCTCCTTGTCTGCCTATGCTTCAGTAAATGAGGCTTTACTTAGATTTTCTGCTATAACTAAAGATCGAAAATTAGTTAATCAATGTATTAAGATACAGTATATTTTTGGCTTAATTGCTTTAGTTGGTTTTCTAATCCTCTCCCTTTTTATCAATAAAATTTATCAAAAGGATATTAATCTTATTTTGGTTATAGTATCTTTCTCTTTTTTCTTTACTCCATTTATAGAGTCTTTTAAAAATTTAGTAGTTGGAAGAAAGAGTATAAAATCTTTAATATATTTATCTTTATCAAATCAATTGTTTTTAATATTCTTTGCCTTATGTTTGTTTTTTCTTAATATAAGAAGTGCTTTAGTTATGGCCTCTATTTATTTAGTTGTTTCTTTCTTAAATTTTTTACAGGCTAAACGTTTAGTAGATAAATTGGAATATGTTGATGATGGGAAGTACAATAAAAATGAATTAATTAAGTATATAAAAAATGGGTTTTTATTTGGTTTATTTAAAAATATTTATTTTCAAAGTGCTTTAATTGTTGGAAGTAAGTTTATCGATGCAAAACACATTGGTTTTTATAATTTTAGCATTAGTATAGCTATGATGTCTATATTTGCAATAATTAACGCAATACAAATACTTGCTGTTCCTTATATAACTTCATTCTATGAAAAAAATGAAATGGAAAAAGTTAATAGCTATTTTAATGCAAGCATAAAATTAGGGCTAATTTTGAGTATAGCTCTTTCTGGATTGTTATATTCATTTTTAAAACTAGTTTTACCTTATTTATTCCCAAAGTATGTTGATGTATTAACTGTCTTGCCTTACATATTGTTTGCATTTGTGCTATTAAATTTTAATGCAACAATGTCCTTCTTAAAGGCTAAAGGGAACATCGCTATACTTACAAAGATCTCTATTTTATCTACATTTTTCAGTCTAATTAATTCTTATCTGCTTTCTAAATATTTTGGGTTTAACGGCATGGTTATTTCTTTGATAGTAAATATTTTATTTAGTGTTATAATAACTTGGTATTATGCGCACAAACATTTGAAATTAAACTTTTCATTATTGCCCACTAAAGGTGAAGTGAGTGCATTTAAGTTATATTTTGGATTATTTATTAATAAATTTTTTGATAAGCTAAAGAAATAATGTTTATTTTCTTTTTCCGATTATTTTTGCCGGGATTCCTGCTACTATACTGTATTCTGAAAATATTTTGTTTACCAAACTTGTCGAAGCTACAATTGTTCCCTTTTTTATATCCTCAAAAACTACAGCTCTTGTCCCCACCCATACGTCTTCGCCTATAGTTATCTTTCTCGGTTCTTCTCCTTTTTGTAAACGTATTAATCCTTTTTTTGCTGTACCATGCGCATTTTTAGAACCAGATATCACTACATCGTAGGATATCATTGTATCGTTCCCTATTTCAGCCAGATCTATTTTACTATATGGGCCTATGAAAATATTGTCCCCCAATATTGTTTCTTTGTAGGTTATTACTGAGCCTATATCCATGAATAGGTTTTTCCCACATTTTTTTAATAACAGTTTATAAGAAAACCTTCTAGTTAAAACTCCTAGTGTTCCAGGGATATTACTGATAATATAACAAGTTGAATAAAATTTTAGTAAATGGATTTCTGTTAATATTGTAACTATTATAGATATTGGTAAAGCAACTACCCCTGTGATTATTGTGTAAATTTTTTTAATCATGGAACTTTAATTGCGTATAATTACCTTTTTATATTTTATGATACTAAAATTCTTAATGAAAATAGCTTATTTCGCATTCTCTGAAGAATATGGTGCTAAACATGCAGGTTTTACACATACATATAATATGGCTAAAGCATTAGGTAATCTAAATTTAGATATTAATGTTTTTCTTTATTCTAGTAAAAAAATTGACGATAAAGACTTTTTCGCCGTTCAGTTCCCCAATTTAAGAAATATTTTTAGGATAAATCCTTTAAATTATTTGAGGTCTTATTTTCTTGTAAAAAAGAATATTTTAGACGTAGACCTGATTCATGAGCGATTTCACATTAACCCTGTAGAACTGTTGTTTTTCAATAGAAATAAACCATATGTACTTGAAATTAATGATCCTGCCATGATTTTGCATGATAATATCTTTTATAAATCCTTAATCAATCTTAAGCTTAAAAGGTGTTCAGCTATAATAACACAAACGCAAACTTTAAAAAATATATTATCGCGCTATACCTCCAAACCCATTTATGTAGTTGCTAATGGTGTAGATACCAATCAATTTAATTCAAATATTATTACAAACTTAAGAGAAATTTATTCTATTAAAAGAAATGAAATTGTAGTTATATTTGTTGGAGCATTTATGCAATGGCATGGTGTTCAAGAAATTATTAAACTAGCCAGTTTATTTAAAAATTATAAGTTTATGATGGTTGGATCTGGCCCAGAATTTGATTATGTTTGTAGTAAGGCCAAAAATTTAAATAATTTAATTATTGTTGGTCCTAAATCTAGCCAGGAGATTCCTAAATTTGTTGCTGCTTCAGATATTGCAATAGCCCCATTTAATACAGAAAAATTTGATAAGTTGGATAAATTTGGATTTTGGTGGTGTCCTGTCAAATTATTTGAGTATATGGCTTCAGGTAAGGCTGTGTTAAGTTATGATTATGGGGAAGTAAGAAACATTGTGAAAGATGCAGGTTTACTTGCTAAAGTTGGAAATTTTGATGACTTATGCGATAAACTTAAAAAACTTGGAAATAATAAAAAACAAAGATTAATCTTTGGTAAAAAAGGAAGGAGTTATGCATTGAGATATGATTGGAAGTATAGAGCTAAAGAAGTTTATGAGGTGTATGAGAAATGTCTAAAAAATTAAATTTTAAAGTATCTGTCATTTGTGGAGTTTTTAATGAAGGTGAAACTTTTGAAAAACATTTACAATCTCTTGCTGATCAGAGTTATAAGAATAAAGAAATGATTATTGTAGATGATGGTAGTATTGATAAAACTGCTGAAATAGCTAAACAATTTGTAAAAAAATATAAATTTATTAAATATTTTCTTCTAAAACATATAGATGGCTTTGGTTGTGTAAGGCCTAGATTAGAAGCTATAAAACATGCAAAGGGTGAAGTTCTATGCATGGTTGATGCTGATGCCTATTATGATAAAGATTATATTAAAAATGGGGTAGATAAATTATTTAGTAATAATGAAATAGGTGCAGTTGTGCCAAGAATGCATTTTTGGGATCCCAAAACATTCATCTCAAAATATAAGTCATTACTTTATGAAATAAAATTTAATAATTTGGATATAATAAATAAAGAAATTCAAGAAGCTAAACATTCCCCTTGGATTGTTAAAAGGGAAATATATGAAACTGTTGGCGGTTATAATATTAATGATGCATATACTGAAGATGTAAGGCTTGCTAAGAAAATATTGAATAAAGGGTATAAAATGGTACATAATGGAGATTCTCATTGGTTCCACAAACTTGAAGAGAAACCTTATGATGTAATCAGAAAAAATTTTAATATAGGTAGGATGTATTCTACTGAGAAAAGTTTTAGATTTAAAACTACACTTAAGTTCTTATATTTTTTATTCCCATTTTTAATTGTATTTTTTGGTATTTTTTATCCTATTTTATTTTTATTATTAATCTTGCATCCAATTCCAATGTTTTTTAATAGTTTTAAAATATTTTTGAAAAGTCGTGGATTGAAAAATAGAAGTTATGCATTTTATTCTCCAATTGTGGCCTACTTTGTTAATTTTCCCAATGTATTCGGGATAATCTATGGTTTTATTAAACCATTTAAAAAAGATTTATAATTTTAATTAAAGTAATAGAAAGCAATATATATTGTTTTATTTACGATAGAAATATGGAGAAGAAACTTGAAGTATGCAGGGTGTGTCCTTATTATTACACTCAAAAAAAGAATTTAGATAGTGGACTTAAGCCTTATTATTTTAATTTAATCCTAAATCTTAATAAATTGAACGTTAATAATACAGTCATCACTTTAGATACTGATTCTGAGCAAAATGTCTTCTTAATCGAGACTAGGAAAAAGTTTAGTTACTTGCTTTTCGGTTATGATGTTTATAAAAAGATTAAATCATTGAATAAAAAATTTGATATAATACACACACACCAGGCTAATCCTTTTTTACTTTATTTTTTTAAAAGTAAAATTAATTCTAAATTTGTGCATACTATACACGGGAGCCCGGTAGCTTATAAAAAAGTCCCTTTAAGAAGTTTTAGTAATTTTAAAGATATGTTATATTCTTATTTATTTAATATGTACATCTGTAAAAAAGCAGATGCGATTATTGCAGTCTCTTCTGAGGGAAGAGATGAAATAATAAAATATTTTAAAATATTACCTGAGAAAGTTTATTTTGTACCAACAGGTTTTGATCCTTTAATGTTTAAGCCTGTTAAATCTAAAAAATCAATTGATCTTTTGTATGTTGGGAGATTTGCCATTAAAAAAAATATACCATTACTTATTTATATTACAAAAGAACTTAAAAAAGAATTTCCAAATATTAAGGTTTGTTTAATAGGCGGTGTTAAAACTGATGCGGATTATGACTTAATATTAAATAAAATTAAGGAATATAATCTGTCAGATAATGTTGAAATTAAACTTTCTATGCCTCAAGATGAATTAATAGAATACTATAATAAATCTAAACTTTTTATATTGCTCTCTTTTGAGGAAGGATTGCCTAAAGTTCTTATTGAAGCTATGGCTTCCGGTCTTCCAGCTATTGCTGCTAATAATTCAGGTATGAAAGATGTAATTATAAATGGTGAGAATGGATTTTTAGTTGACTTAGATAACAAAAATGAGATAATTAATAAGATTAGATCTGTACTTAATAATGAATCTAAATTGAAAGTTGATAGTAAATCTATGCAGAAGTTTTCTTGGAATTCTGCAGCTAAACAAATCCTAGAGCTATACAAAAAATTATGATTTCTTTTCTAGAATAATATGCAGTTCATATGCTTGGATTATAAATGCAAATCTGTTTTCATATAAATTTGGGAATTTGTTAAACAGTTTTTCAAATATTTTAAAAAAACTCCCGAATGTTATTTTTCTACTTTTTATTTTATATAAGTTTAAACAATTTTCTTCTTGCATTCCGCAATAATATTCCAATGTTTTATACGCAAAAAATCTTTTATGTGTTGGATCTGTAAATGCCCAGAAGTTTGAGAAGTGAGGTACTCTTATCCTTATTTGGCCATCTTTTTTTAGAATTCTATGTAATTCTTCTAAAACTAATGTTAAATTGTTTAAGTGTTCAAGTATATCATCGCAGTTTATTAAATCAAATGTTTCATTTTTGAAGGGGTAATTTAATTTCTCTAAATCCATTAAAATATCTACTCCATTATAATATTGTATGTCTACACCAATAGCATTTTTAATTTTGCTTTTTCCACAACCAATATCTAAAGTTCTCATTTTACCGTTATTTTTTATTTTTATATTAAATTAACTATTGTAAACAATCGTAAACTATATAAGTTAGTTTGAGGTAATTTAGTTAGGTGACTTAATGAAAATACTTATAGTTCAGCCAATGGGCTCAGGCACTCCTCCTTTGGGATTATGTTTACTAAGCGCAGTCCTTAAGCGTGCAGGCTATACTGATATTGCTTTAGTTGATTTAATGGTCGATACGATTGCAGATAAAGT
>CAYNBR010000008.1:0-20553 GCA_964395935.1 Candidatus Woesearchaeota archaeon | reverse complement strand
AAGTTACTTCTTCAATAAGATCTGAAGAATATTTACAGAAAAAACTTGAAGAAAGGCCAGATGTAGTAATTTTGACTGCTGCTTTACCTACTTTCCATCATGCTAATGCCATAGCTCTTAAAATTAGAGAATATTGCAAGGTTTTACTTTTTGGTGGGCCACATGCTACTATGTTTAAGGATAAACTTTTAGCACAATGTCCCCATATCGATGCTTTAGTTTTCGGTGAGGCTGATTTATGTATAATTCCATTATTTCAAAAAATAGAGGAAGGTTTGAAAACTGGAAATTATGATTTTACAGGTGTGGAAAATGTTGTTTGGAGAAAAGATGGTGGACTTATTGTCAATAATGCATCTTCTCCTATAATGTTGTTAGATCAATTCCCATTCCCAGATAGAGATATAATTGATTTGGGCAGTTATCATGCAGCATTATCAATTCTAACAAGTAGGGGCTGTCCACATGCTTGTACCTTTTGTTCAAGGCCTGTAACTGGTGCAACTTTTAGGGGAAGAAGTGCTCAGAATGTTGTTGATGAAATGGAAGAAATTTTAACTAAATATCCTGAAGTTTCTGAAAAATCAAATAGGACTTTTGCAATTGTAGATGAAAATTTTGGTGTAGATAAGAAAAGAGTTGTTGAGATATGTGATGAGATAATTAGTAGAAAATTAAATATGAGGCTTATTTTGCCTAATGGGCTACACGTAACAGGTGCGCAAGATTTAGAAGTCCTTAAAAAATTAAGAGCGGCTGGTTGTGATATGATCTTCTTTGGTGTTGAATCTGGAAATGATATGATTTTAAGAAATATTAAAAAAGGTGCAAATACAAATATGATTAGGCAAGCAGTTAAATTATGTCACGAAGCAGGAATTCCAATGGTTGGAGGACATTTCATTATTGGTTTGCCTGGAGATACTTTACAAACTGCACGTGAATCTATTAAATTTTTTCAAGATGCAGGATTCGATACTGCTAACTTTAATTATGCAATTCCTCATCCTGGAACTCCTTTTTGGGATTATGTTGAAAAAAACGGTAATTTCTTATGTACTTTTACACCAATGATGGATTATTCTAATTTCTACTTTGATGAAAAGTCTAAATTATTTTATGAGAAAGTCGGATTCGATACTCCTGATTTCCCTGAAGGTGAAAGAGTAAAAGCTTACAACGAAGCAATAACTGCTTTAGATAAAAAAATAAGGAAAAGAGTGTTTTCATTAAAAAATATTCAAAGATTTGTATCAAGTATAAACTCTTTTGTGGATGTTCAATGGGCTGTTAAAAGGGCCTATTCAATGTTAACTAAACAAGATTTGAGAAGAGTATATGAACCTAGGCCTTCTAAAATAAAAAGTACTGTTAAAAATTCTTCTTAATTGACTTGCTAACCTTTATATTATTATTCTATTTTATATTTATTATGTGTGGGATTGTAGGATTTAACTGGGAAGATAAGGGATTGCTTAAAAAAGTTACAGATTCTATAGCTCATAGGGGACCAGATGGTTTTGGTTATTATGTTGATAAGAATGTTTCTTTAGGTCATAGGAGGTTAGCTATAATTGATTTATCAAAAAATGGAAAACAGCCTATGTGTAATGAAGAAGGAAATGTTTGGGTTGTTTTTAATGGTGAAATCTATAACTTTAATGAACTTAAAGAAGATTTAGAATTAAAAAATCATAAATTTAAGTCTAATACAGATACAGAAGTAATTGTACATGCTTATGAAGAGTATGGTTATGATTGTGTGAAAAGATTTAATGGTATGTTTGCCTTCGGGTTATATGACACAAACAAAAAGGTTTTATTTTTAGCTAGAGATCATTTGGGAATTAAGCCGCTTTATTATTTCTGGGATGGTAAAAAATTTATATTTTCCTCTGAGATTAAGGCAATACTTGAATTTGATATTGTGAAAAAATTAAATTTAGAAGCAATAAATAAACTGATTTTATATAAATTTGTCCCAGATGATAAAACAGTCTATCAAGGTATATACAAACTAAAACCAGGTAATTATCTTGTATTAAAGGCAGATCAATTAAATATTCAGAAATATTGGGATATATCTAATGATTGTGTTTTAGATTATCACCTAGATCAATTAAAAATTTTACTTGAAGATTCTGTTAAGAAACATTTAATTGCTGATGTTGAAGTTGGAAGTTTTTTATCTGGTGGTATTGATTCTAGTTTAATTACTGCTTTAGCTCAAAAAGAAATTTCTAAATCTGGCAAATCAATTAAGACTTTTAATGTTTCTTTTAATGAATTTTCAGAGAGCAAATACGCAAAATTAACTTCACAACATATTGGAAGTGATCATTATGAATTGCATGTTGATGAAAAATTAGCTATAAAATCTTTAGATTCGATATTTAAGTTTTACGATGAACCGGTTATTGACTTTGGAAATATCCCTACCTATTTAATTTCTAAATTCGCAAACAAGAAAGTTAAGGTTGTTCTTGCTGGTGAAGGGGCAGATGAGTTATTTGCTGGATATGATTATTATTCTAGAATGATAAAAATCCATAAGAAAGTCGCTTTACTCGGACCAATTCTTAAAAATTTAAAATTTTTAAATAATGAAAAGATTGATAAGATAAGCCAATTATATAATGATTCTGGAAATGCTGGAGATTTTTATTTAAATTTCTCATCTAATTTTAATAGAAATGAAGTTGAGAATTATTCCACTGGCGTTGATTTTAATGCTAAGCCTATTAAAAATTTTTTAAATAAATTGTTGTATTTCGATTTAAAGTATCTTTTACCGGAATATCTCCTTATGAAAGCTGATAAAATGACTATGGCCAATTCTTTAGAAGAAAGAGTCCCATATTTATATCCTAAAATTGCAGAATTTGCTTTTAATTTGCCAATTAATTTAAAAATTAATGGAAAAGATGAAAAATTTATTCTTAAGAAAGTTGCATCCTCTTATCTTCCTAAGGAAATAATATCTAGAAAAAAACAAGGGTATGGTGTTCCTTCGTATAAATGGATAAGTAATGGGCAATTAGGAAAATTAATAATTAACTCCATTGGAGATACTAAATTTGTTAAACAGTTTATTCCTGCCATTCAAATTGAGAAAATTCTTAAGAATTATAAATCTAGTGTGCATTATAATAATCAACTTTGGGTAATTTATTCTATTGAAAATTGGGCAAATAATTTAACTTTTGAAGCTGAGTAAAGAAGCACTCGTATTTTCAACAATTTCTCCTGTTTTTGCATCTATTTTTATATTAATTAAATTAAACTTTGTTGTTACGTAGCTTATGTTCCATAATGATCTGTCTTTTTGTTGCAAGATTATGATTATTTTAGTTGATTTCTCTTTCTCTTTCTCTAAAATCTCTTCTGATATTTTTAAGGCTTTCTCTATACTTAACTCAACTTCATTTAAATTTAATTGTTCGACTTCTGTTTCTTCTTTTTTAAAAACTTCTAGATTTTCTGTTACTTTTATTTTAGATTCCATTAAATAACTTGTTATTTCTTTGTTACTTTCATCATAGAAATCAAATTGCCATGTGGATTTATCTAAATTTTCAATATCTGACATTATAAAAACACTACATAGGAACCCCTTTTTTTTAAATTCAGTCGATTTTATTAGTTTTTTATATTCTGCTTTAATGTCTTTCATATAGATTTGAGCTACATTATATTTATAAATCCTTTCTTGGTATTAAATTTATGAAAATATTAGTTACTGGCGGAGCAGGCTTTATAGGCAGCCATGTTTGTGAAACTTTGTTAGAAAGGGGTAATTTGGTAGTATGTGTTGATAATTTCAATTCATATTACGATCCAAAAATCAAACAAAAAAATATTTCCAATATAGAAAAGAATCCTTACTTTAGAGTATACAAAATAGACATTGCCAATTTTGAAGCTATTAAAACGGTTTTTGAGGTTGAAAGGCCAGATAAGGTTATACATCTTGCAGCTAGTGCAGGCGTAAGAGCTTCAATAGATGATCCTTTTTTGTTTAATCAATCCAATATTTCAGGAACTTTAAATTTATTAGAACTTTCTTCTAAGTTTAATGTAAAAAAATTTATTTTTGGATCTAGTTCTTCGGTTTATGGTGAAAGGACTGATAATGGTTTTAAAGAAACCGATAATGTTGATAATCCAATAAGTCCATATGCTTCAACTAAAAGAGCTGGAGAGTTACTATGCAGGACTTACAACCATATTTATAAAATACCTATTGCATGTTTGAGATTTTTTAATGTATATGGGCCCAGAGTAAGACCAGATATGGCTCCCCATAGATTCATTAGTGCGATGATAGAAAATAAAGTTATAGAAGTTTATGGCGATGGGCTGATTATGAGAGATTTTACTTATGTGAGTGATGTTGTTAGTGGAATAATTTTAGCTTTAGATCATAAAACTTTAAACTTTGAGATTATTAATTTAGGAAATTCAAACCCAGTCACTTTAAATGAATTTATCAATACTATAGAAAAGATTGCTGGAAAAAAATTCAAGATAGATTATTTATCTCCAAGGGCAGGGGATGTGCCTAAAACTTGTGCAGACATAACTAAAGCTAAAGCTGTATTAAACTGGGAACCTAAATTAACTTTAGAAGAAGGATTAAAAATAACTTATAAATATTTTTTGAATAATTAAAGTAAATCATTTGCGTTTAGATATTCGAATAAAATATTGCTTGCTAATTCGTTTCCTTTTGCGTTCCAATGTTCATCATTTTCACTAAAATATACATCTTTTTTATTCATGAAAAATTGAGTTAAGTCTAAGTAGTAGTAATCCCTATAATTCATAAAACCTTCTTGCAACTTATTTATTCTATCTTTATCTATCTCTTTATCTTTAGGAAAATTAATATTTGCATTGGCTTTTTTAAAATAATCTTCGTCTAATAATTGTCTATCTGGAATATTAACGAATACTGTTTTAAAATCTTCTTTTATTCCACTGAATGCTATTTTATCAAATAATCTTAAATTTAATAATATGGAATTGTTTACTTCTTCAGAATCATATCTGTACATTATGGCTAAGTCTGTCCTTTTTGTGTAATCTTCATTTTCATTAAAACTATTTTTAATTTTTCTTTCTATTAAAGAATATAAATAACTTTTTTTTGATAATGGTGCTTTATTTTCCGGATTCTCACCAAAACTAGCAATATTAACCCTCATTAATCTTTTATTATCTAATTGATTAAATGAAAGTGTTAAACTACCTTCATAATTTTTACTAACGTCTGGGTCGTCTCTTGTAATATTTCCAAAAGCTATTAGTCTCTCTTCTCCATCTTTATCTATTTTTCTTAATAGAAATCTTTCATGGTTATCGCTATAAGTATCTAAATTAGAATCATAGACATAATCATTTTCTATAATGTTGACTATCACTATGTCTGGTTTTAGATTTAGAGCAGTTATATTCTCTAATATTGAAGCCTCTCTACTAGTGGAATAGCCACTTCCACCAATTGCAATTACTTCATAGTTAGTTCCCAATTTTTCATTTAATTTTGCTGCGTAAGATTCATTATTATCTGTGTAAAATCCAGTTACAAAAGAGTCTCCTAACAATAAAATCCTTTTTTTAATATTCTTTGGTTTTTCACTACTAAAATTTTCTACATTTCTAGATCTTATGTTATTTGTATAAAAATATATTTTATTGCCATTTTTTGCGTATTTGCAGATTTTTAAGTTTGGTTTAAGTATATACCCCATTTTAGAATCTGGTTCATACATCCCTGTTTGCTCATCTGGGTGCAGACAATCTTTATATTTTATTTCGTCTACCTTTTTAATCATTCTTAATGTACCTTCTAGAATCAATAGGATCACAAATACTGTTAGCACAAATAAGAGTGCCTTCTTATAAAAACTATATTTAACCTTATTACTCTCTGTCATTTATTTCATTTAATAATCTTTTAATAAATTCTTCTTTCTTTAGATTAATTACTTGATTGTCTCTTGTTCTAATTGCTAATTCATTTGAAGATACTTCTTTATCTCCAACTGTAATTAAGTAAGGTATTTTCATTTTCTGACTATCTCTTACTTTTCTGCCTATACTTTCTGCTCTGTCATCTAATTCTACTCTAACATTTTTCTTGATTAATTCTTCTTGTATTTTTTTAGCATAATCATTGTGTCTGTCTGCTACTGTCATTATAACTACTTGTACTGGAGATAGCCATACTGGGAATTTTCCTGCGTAATGTTCTATTAAAAATGCAATGAATCTTTCATGAGTGCTTAATGGAGCTCTGTGAATTACAAAAACTTCATTATTTTGATTGCCTTCTTTATCAGTATATCTTAAATCAAATCTTTTCTTAGCTGCGAAATCTAATTGAATTGTAGACATGGTTTCTTCTCTTCCAGTAACTGTCTTGAATTGAATATCTATCTTTGGTCCATAAAAAGCAGCTTCATTTTTAACTTCTTTGAAATTGACTTTTAGTTTTGTTAAAATTTTTCTTAAAGTATCTTCAGTATCTTTCCAATTTTTAGGTTCATCAATGTATTTGTCTTTATTGCTTGAATCCCATAAAGATAAACGCATGTAATAATCTTTGAAACCAAATATTTTGTAATAATCTTTGATCATTTTTATAACTGATTCTATCTCATTACTAATCTGATCTTTTGTACAGTAAATATGCGCATCATTCATTGAGAGCATTCTAACTCTTAATAATCCAGATAATACCCCAGATAATTCATTTCTGTAAACAGTACCATACTCTGCAAGTCTTATTGGTAAATCCCTATAACTCTTTAATCCCCTATTATAAATTACGTGGTGCAAAGGACAATTCATAGCTTTTAGATAGTAAGTAGCATCATCCATTTTCATTGGCGGGTACATACTTTCTTTGTAATGTGGAAGATGTCCTGACTGCATGAATAATTCTTCTTTAGCTATATGCGGGGTTGATACTCTGCTATAACCATATTCTTTTTCAGTTTCTACTGCGAATTTTTCAATTTCTCTCTTAATTATCTCCCCTTTAGGTAGCCAGATTGGGAGACCTTTACCAACTGAATCTGAAATCATAAACAAATCTAATTGTTCACCTAAGATCTTATGATCTCTTTTCTTTGCTTCTTCTAACATTAATAAATAATCGTCTAATTCTTTTTTTGTTGGGAAAGCTGTACCGTAAATTCTAGTAAGCATTTTATTTTTTTCATTTCCTCTCCAATATGCTCCTGCTACTTTTAATAATTTGAAATTTTGTAATTCTGTTTTAGGATTTTCAGAATGGCCGCCTTTGCATAAGTCTATGTAATCCCCTGATTTGTATAGTGTTAATTTTTTCCCTTCTTTAGAGAACTCATCTATTAATTCTAATTTGTATGGGTTGTCTTTAAACTTTTTTTTTGCTTCTGCTGTAGTTACTTCTATTTCTTCAAATTTTTTCCAACTTGCTAATAACTCTTTCATTTTTTTCTCTATTCTTGGAAAATTTAATTCTGAAATTGGTGAAGAGAATTCAAAATCATAATAGAATCCGTCATCAGTTGGTGGTCCTATTGTTCTTTTTGCATCTGGATATAATTTTAATACAGCTGCTGCTAACAAATGAGCAGTAGAATGTCTTAATTCTTCTAATGAAACCATGAACCCAAAGAAGATATTTACTATATAAAATTATCTTATTAATTAACGATATTTTTTTCTTTTAAATATTCAGCTAATTTTTTCGCAGCTAAATCTTTACCATTTGCGCTCCAATGTAAATCTGTCCCTTTACCATATATTTCTTTTATAGTAAAGTTTTTAAATGTTGGAAGTAAATCAATGTAATAATAATTTTTTTTATCCATAAATTCTTCTTGTATTCTATTTATTTTTTCTTTGTCAAATGTATCTTCTGAAGGAATATCGAATACGTGAACTAAATAGTCCTTATAATAATCTGGATCATGCTGGAATCTGAATGGTATATATACAAATACTACTTTGAATCCTTTTTGTTTGCTGAATTTTTCAAGATCATTAAATAATCTAAAACCTAAAACTAGAGAATAATTATCAACAGCGTCGTAATTTTTTTTCAATAAATTAAAGTATGAATAAATCTGATAATCCATCTTTTCTTCTTTTTTAAATGTCTTCAAATTCTTTATTTTTTTTATTATAAATCTGTAGAACTGTGATTTTTGTATCAAAATGAAATTTATTTTATTATATTTTATCTCTTTTTTTGTATCATTTTTAGCCATTTTTCCATCTAAAAATATGGTATACTTATCTAAATCTTCTATAGAAAAAGGAAAATAGTCTCCTTCTCTAGTTAAGTAAGATTTTCCCGTGTCTAAACGTAATGTAACTTTTTCTATATCCCCTTGATTAAGATTATCAGAATAATCGTTGCCGAATATATTCATTATAACAATATCCGGTTCACTGTCTAAATCCATGCCTAGTCTGATAATTTCTTGATCTGTTCCGTAACCGCTGCCCCCTAAGTTTAAAACCTCATAATCGCTGCCTAAATAATATTGTAATCTTTCTGAATAACTTTCGTTGTGGGGTCCATCAAAATTTGCGAGGAATGAATCTCCCAACATAAAAATCCTTTTCTTAACTTTAGTTATACTTAAGTTCTCTTTATTGCGCATGTTTAGATCATTTGTATAGAAATATATTTTTTCATTATTCTCGTTGTATTTACATACAATTAGATTTGGTTTTAATATCCACCCAAGATTTTCATCCCTCTCAGTTAAACTTTTATCTATTGGGTAGGAGTCATTGCATTCATCAAATGGTGCTTGGGAATAAAAGATTCTTACAAAAATTTCACCAATCAATAAAATTAATATTACTATGATTACCAAAAGACTTACTTTTTTTAAGATGTTTTTGCTTTTCATTCTTTTTGGTTTAGTAATATATAACTATAAACTTTTGGTATTAACTCCCTATAAATAACTTTTTGTCATCTTGAAAAATATATTCTTGTAGCAAAATATGGCGCTGGATTTATAACATTAGAGGGTGTTCCTAGTGAAGCAGAGGGGAAATTGTGGGAAACACTTAAAAATTCTGAAAAAACTGCTTAATTAATTTCTCCATAAGGTTTATAAATAAATTAATTTAGATATTATTATGAAATTGGTGAAATTATTCTTAATTTTAGCGTCAATATTATTTATTCTACCAATTGTTAGTGCAACTTTGAGTTTGGATTCCTTTAGCAGTGTTAAATATAATGTCGGAGATAAACTCTATTTATCTGGAGAAGTTACTAGAAGTAATTACACAAGAGGATATTTAAATTTTGATTTAATTTGTGATACTGGAACTAATAGGATTTCTGTTGTTCTTGTTGATGTGGATGAAACTAAATCACAAAAATTTTCCCAGTTAGTTGTTGTGCCGAAAAATGTTTTAGGAAATTGCGATTTACAAGTTAGTTTAATAGATGAACAATCTGGGGCAGGGTTAGAGGTAACTAAATTTAATGCTTTTGAAGTTACAAATGAACTTAATGGTTTATTTAATGTTAATTTAAATAAGTTACAATTAGGAGATACATTAACTGTTAGAGGAAGTGTCGCTAAAGCAGATGGAACTCCTGTTAATGGTATGGCGACAATTTATTTTATGAAAAATGATACTGCTTTGTTTACTGATAATGCAAATGTAGTTAATGGTGTAGTTGAATATAATAGAGATATGAGTTTTGTTCCTCCTGGAACTTATAATGTGGATGTTGAAGTTAATGACAATGTTGGGAATAGTAAATACTACAAAGACTTGTCTATCTTAGAAATGAGCGGCAGTATAGATATTTCTGCTAATTTTGATAAACAATCTTATCAACCTGGTGATGCTTTAGTTTTAACAGGATCAGTTTCTGGAAAAAATAATATTCAGTTAAGTGAAGTAGAAATGAGTTTTATATATGGAGATGAGAAGGTTACAAGAATATTGGATGGAAATAGTTTTATTATAACTTATTCTATTGCTAGTAATATTAAATCTGGAAAACATGAAATTGCAATTAACTCTAGATCTGCTGGAGGGAATTCCGGAACTAAAACTGTAGAGTTTAATGTTGTTCAAGTGCCTACTAATTTAACTTTAGATGTTAAAAATTTAGGTTTTATACCTGGGGAGTTTATTCCATTTTATTTAAGCTTATTAGATCAAGCAAGTGATGAAATTACAAGTGATGTAAACTTAGTTTTCTTAGATAAAGATAATAAAATTTTAGTTTCTGGTTCATTTAAGGCTAATAGTGACAATACTATTAAAGTTCCCGATGGTACTAAACCTGGTTTGTTTAAATTAAAAGTAGATAAATTTGGTTTAAGTGATGAATCTAGTGTAAATGTAAAAGAATATACTAAATTGGAGACTACAATAGATGGAAATGTAATAAAAGTTAAGAATGTTGGAAATGTTAAATATAATGGTCCTCTTACTTTGACTGCTGGTGATATTAAAAAAGATAAGAATGTTAATCTTGATGTTGATGAAATTAAAGATGTCGAATTGAATGGTTTAATCCCTGCTGGAATTTATGATATAAATGTTCCTATGACTGGAAGTATTTTCAAGAATGTTAAAATTGATGAACCTACTGGATTTTTTGCCGGATTAAGCAGCATAACTGGCAATGTGGCTAAGAACGTTGATACTCCTGGAAGAAAGGGACTATTATCAGCTTTAATGTTAGTAATACTTGGCTGTGTATTGTATTTATTTATCAAAAAAAGGAAAGGTAAAAATGGTTATAGTGAATTAAATAGTATGAATAAAAAAGATAAGTTTGTTGATTCAAATAAACAGAAAATTGTTAGAAGACCTGTAGAATATGGGAAGGCTACGCAAGAGGATATAGATGATTTTAGAAATAGGATGCAGGCTAAATTTCAAGACGATGAGAAAAAACAATCTACTGAAGATTTTTTGAGAAGACAACAAAATAATATAAAAGATGATAAGCCTGGCGGAATGTTTAATATGTTTAATTAATCAATAGCTTTTTGAAGTTTATTATTTCTTTATTTTTATGGATAAAATTACAGATGTTAAATTAGATAAGTATTTTGATATTACTGGAAGGGCTTTGAAGAAAGTTAAAATAAATAATGAAGCTAAAATAAATGTTAAAGAAGCTGCTGAAGACTTTTTAGATATGGCTTCTAGGTATCTCTTAGATGCTAAACATTTTAGAGATAAGAAAGACTATGTTAATGCCTTTGCTTGTTTGAATTATGCACATGGGTGGTTAGATGCTGGTGCTAGAATTGGTTTATTTGACGTAGATCATGATAGCGAATTGTTTACTGTGGATTAAGTTTATGAAATTAATTATTACTGGATCTGTTGGAACTGGAAAAAGTACAATAGCTAAAGCTTTGGCTGAAAAATTGAAATATGAATATATTAATGTAAATGATTTAATTAAGAAAAATAAAATTTATGATAAATATAATAAAACATTTGATACTTACGAAGTTGATATACATAAATTGAATAAATTTTTAATTAAATTTCTTAAAAGTAAAGATAATCTGATAATTGATTCACACTTAAGTCACTATTTGTCTTCTAAGCTTATTGATTGCTGCATTGTTTGTAAATGTGAATTAAAAGAATTAAAGAGAAGATTGGAAAAAAGAAAGTACAGTAAGCAAAAAATTAGGGAGAATTTAGATGCAGAAATTTTTGATGTTTGTTTGGTTGAAGCTTTAGAAAATAAACATAAAGTTATTGTTATTGATACTACAAATAGGAAGCTTAATTCTAATATAAAAGAAATTCCTAATCAATTGAAATAACAATGGTAAGGGGCAAAGGAAGGACTAAATTTAGTGCATATAGAAAATGAATTATTTACCAAATCTTCTTGATCTATTCGAATACTCTTCTAAACAAGCAACAAAATCTTCTTTTTCAAATTCTGGCCATAATTTGTCTGGTAAGAAAATAATTTCTGCGTAAACTGATTGATAGGTTAAGAAACCAGATAATCTTGATTCTGATGTTCTAATAATTAAATCTGGGTCTGAATCTAAATAAAGTTCTTTCTTAAATGATTCTTCATTTATTTCATTAATATTTAATTTACCTTCTTTGACTTGCTCTGCTATTTTTTTAGTTGCATCTACAATTTCAGCTCTGCCACCATAGGCCATTGCGAAATTTATTGTGAAAGGTATGTTATTTTTAGTATAATCCATTAGACCATACATTGCTTTTTTAACTTTTTCAGGAAACATTTCTATTCTACCAATGAATCTTATGTACATATCTTTAACATTTGGATCATCTTTTAATTCTTTGAAGGCTTTCTCACATAAATTCATTAAATAATCAAATTCTTCTTTTGGTCTATCGAAGTTTTCTATAGAAAATGCATATAGCGTTAATTCTTTAATATTGAATTCTTTACACCAATTAAATAATTTCTTAATTTTTTCATAACCCCATTCATGACCTTTGAAAGGTTTTAACATTAATCTCTTAGCAAACCTTCTATTTCCATCAATAATTACTCCAATGTGCTTTGGTACTTGATTTGTGCTCTCTTGCATTCATTTTCTGTGAAAGAAAAACTATTAAAGCTTTATGATTTAGGAATATTTAATGGCTTGTGATATAACTTTAATGGAAGAAAATGAAGAAGTAAAAGTTTTAGCTAGAAATTTAGGTTTTAGTAAGCTAATTTTTAAGAATGATATTAAAAAATTTAAGATTTTAGAAATTCAGGATTATCAAAATAAAAGAAAAGCAGTTGAAAATAATAGTTTGAGGGTATTATTAAACCCACATTTAACTACTGCGAAAGATTCTTTTCATTTTAGAAATTCAGGATTAGATCAAGTTATTTGCAAGGCTATGCAGAAAAATGATATAGCTTTAGGTTTTAGTTTAGATAAAATTAACAATTATGTAGAAATAGGCAGGATAATGCAAAATATTAGATTGTGCAGGAAATATAAGGTTAAAATGTTATTTTTTACTTTTGCTAGTAATTTATATGGTTTGAGGGCTAAAAACGACTTAATGTCCTTTTTACAGGTTTTAGGGATGAATCCTAAAGAAGCTAATGAATCCTTTAGTCTTTCTTAATTTCCATAAATTTTATAAATAAGCTAATTCTTAGAATACTTGAGGTGATTATATTGAATAATGAAAAATATTATGCTTTTGCAGGATTATTCTTACTTGCGGTATTTTCTTTAACTATGTTTGCAGCTAATTTTGGTAATGCAGGATTACAAGTTAATACTGGAAATTTTGTTAATACAGGTGAGCAAGCTGGAACTGCTGCAGTTTATACTAGTCCTGTTGGTGCAAATGTTTATCTTGATGGTCAATTTATGGGAACTACAACTAATGCTAGGCCTGTTAGAATTTATACTGCTTCTTCAGGAAATCATAAAATAGAAGTAAGAAAAGCAGGTTATAAACCCTCAAGCAGAATTGTATTCTTAAATGTTGGAAATAAACAAGGATTAAATGATGTAGTTTCGTTTGTTCTTGATAATTATTAATTTTTTACTTTATTATATTTTAAAATCTACTTATTAGAACAATAATTTTTATATCTTTAAATTTAAAATTTATTTGTATGACTATTCAAGAACTTGAATTACAAGATTTAGTTAGAAGAGTAGAAGCTTTTGAAGAAGAAGGTTTTGAACTTTTTGATTCTTGGACAATGGATTCACCAGTAACTCCGGATAGAATTCTTATGCCTTCTAAAAGGATAATGGACATTGATGAACTTGATGTTGTTAAGGAAGGATCTGATCCTGAAGTTGCTAAGGCTTTGGAGTATTATAATTGTTTGAGAGGTCTCCCAATTCATATGAGAGATCATTATTCAAGTTTTGTAGATGATGTGGATGTAGAAAGATGCAGAATTAAATATGCTGAGAGATATAGAACTGTTTGAATATTTTTTAATAAAAACCTTTATAAATCTCTAATTATTACAAGTTATTGAATGAGGAAAGGATAATAGGAAGTTTCTTTGTCGTATGAAAATAAAACAAAAATCATTGTTACCAAGTTTAAGAGAAAAGAAAAGATATGTAGTTTTTGAAATTTATAGTAAAGATGAATTTAGTTTCGGAAATATCAAAGATGCAATTGCAGAAGCATATAGAAATTTATTTGGAGAAATTGGATTGGCTAAAGCAGGTTTAGATTTTGTAGAATTTAAAAATAATAAGGGGATATTAAAAGTGGGAAATAAAGAATTAAATAATGTCAAAGCAAGTTTCTGTATGGTGAGAAAGATTAATAAACAGGATGTTGTTTTAAGAAGTTTAGGTGTATCGGGAATACTAAATAAGGCTAGATCAAAATTCATATTTGGAGGTGGATTATAAATGCAGCCAACTACAATTAATCATCAGATGATGGGTTACGATAGAAGTAGCACCATGTTTAGTCCAGATGGAAGATTATTACAAGTTGAATATGCTAAAAAAGCAGTAAGACAAGGAACAACTTCTATAGGTCTAGTTTGTAAAGACGGAGTTTTATTATTAGCAGATAAAAGAATTATTGAGAAATTAATTGTTACAAGCAGTATAGAAAAAATTTTCAAAGTAGATGAACATATTGGAGCTAGTGCTACAGGTTATATTATGGATGGAAGAGTTTTAATTGAAAGATCACAATTAATAGCACAACAATATAAAGTAACTTATGATAGTCCAATGGATATTTTATCATTAGTAAAAGATATTGCAAATATGAAACAAGCTTATACTCAATTTGGTGGAGCAAGACCTTTTGGTGTAAGTATATTATTTGCCGGCGTTGACGATGAAGGGCCACAATTATATGTGACTGATGTAACTGGAATTTATTTTCAATACAAAGCAACTGCTATTGGTGAAGCTGAAATGCAAATTAAAGAATTACTTGAAAAAGAATATGGAGAAGATATGACACTTGAACAGGGAACTAAATTGGCATTGAATGCTTTGAAGCAAGCATTTGGAAAAGAATTTGACGTTGATAGATTAGATGGAGCATATATAAAAACTAGCGATAAATTATTCAAGAGAATGGACAGAGAATTTTTGAGAAAGCTAGTTAAAAAAATATAAATTATGGTTAATATAGATAAAGCCAGTGTAGCAAAATTAAAGAAAGAAGGCAAGACTTATGAAATTCTTATAGATGCAGAAAAAGCTGCTGCTCTCAAAGCTGGAAAAAGTGTTAGTATAAATGATGTTGTTGTTCTTGATGAAATTTTTTATGATGCGAAAAAAGGAACTAAAGCTTCTGAAACTGAATTAGAAAAAGTATTTGGAACTGATGATAAATTAGAAGTTTGTAAAATTATTTTAATGGAGGGGAATGTTCCAGTAACAGCTGATATGTTGAAGAAAGATTTTGATCAAAAAAGAAAACAAATTGTAGAATTAATACACAGAAATGCTGTTGATCCTAATACTGGGAAGCCGCATCCAATAACTAGAATAGATAATGCAATGAATGAAGCTAAAGTTAGACTGGATGCAAATAAACCTGCTGAACAACAAGTTCAAGATGTTATACATCAATTAAGACCAATATTACCAATTAAATTTGAAGTTAGAGAACTAAATATTATAATTCCAAGTCAGTTTGCAGGTAAGTGTTATACTACTTTAAAGCAATATGGAAAGCTATTGGGGGAGACTTGGCAGGGTGATGGAAGCTTAAATGTAACACTAGAAATACCTGCAGGTTTACAAGAAGACCTAGAGGTAGCTTTAAATAATATTACGAAAGGCAATGTTAGAATGGAGATATTAAGAAGTAAATAAAAATGAGCAAATTACTAGTTGAAGAAAGGCAAATTGTAGTTCCTGGACAGGTTTTAGCACAAGGTATGGATTATTTACCAGGTGAAGATGTTTTTAGAGATAAAGAAGATTTAGTTTCTATGAAAGTTGGTTTAGTTAATGTTAATGGGAGATTAGTTAAAGTTACACCTTTGGCTGGAACTTATTTACCGAAGAGAGGAGACTTAGTAATTGGAGAAGTTTTAAGCGTTGCTTTTAGCGGCTGGAGAGTAGATATAGGGTGGGCTTTTGAAGCTGGTTTAAGTTTAAAAGATGCAAGTTCAGATTTTATAGAGAAAGGTGCAGATTTAACTAAATACTTTGCACCTGGAGATTATATTGTTGCAGAAATAATTAATGCTCCCAGTTCTAAAATTATTGATTTAAATATGAAAGGTCCTGGATTAAGAAAATTAAGTCCTGGAAGAATATTTAATGTAAATTCTGCTAAAGTTCCAAGAATAATTGGAAAGCAAGGAAGCATGATTGGATTAATAAAAGATTATACTGGCTGCAGGATTTCAATTGGACAAAATGGGGTTGTTTGGTTAGTTGGAGATAATAATGAAAAGGAATTATTGGCTGTAAAGGCTATTGAATTAATTGAAAGAGAAAGCCACGTATCAGGATTAACAGAAAGAGTAAAAGAGTTTTTGGAGAAACATAAAGATGGCTGAAGCTAAAAGAATAGATGGAAGAAAAGTAGATGAATTAAGGCCTATGGAAGCTAAAGTTGGAATAATTAAAAGAGCTAATGGCAGTGCAATGTTTAAGATAGGAAATACTGTTGCTGTTGCTGCAGTTTATGGTCCGAGGGAGTTATATCCAGGATTTTTACAAAACCCTACTAAAGGACTTTTAAGATGTGAATATAATATGATGGCATTCTCCGGAAATGGTGATAGAGTTAAACCTGGCGGAAGCAGAAGAGGAAAAGAAATTTCTTTAGTTACACAAAAAGCTTTACTTCCAGTTTTAGATATGAGTGCTTATGGAAATACAGTTATTGATGTATTTATAGAATTAATACAAACTGATGCTGGAACTAGATGTGCTGGAATTACAGCTGCTGCTTTAGCTTTAGCTGATGCGGGAATACCAATGAAAGATTTAGTAAGTGCAGTTTCTGTAGGTAAAGTAAATGGAAAATTAATTATGGATTTAAATTATGAAGAAGATTCTGCTGAAGATGGGGCAGATGTTCCAATAGCAATGAGTACAAGAACTGGTCAAATTACATTATTACAAATGGATGGTTTAGTTACTAAAGATGAACTTAAAAAATTATTAGCTTTAGGAAAAAAAGCTTGTGAACAAGTTAAAGAAGTTCAAGTTAAAGCTTTAATGGAAAAATTTACTTTAGGAGAAAAGAAATAAAATGGCAGACATAGTTAGAGAACATTTACTTTCATTATTAAATAACAACGCTAGATTAGATGGAAGAAAGTTTGATGAATATAGAGAAATTAAAGTTGAATATGGGGTTAGTAGAAGTGCTGAAGGAAGTTCTAGAGTTTTCATCGGCGAGACACAAGTTATAGCAGGAATTAAATTAGAAATGGGAACACCTTTTCCAGATACTCCAGATGATGGAAGCATAATGGTAAATGTAGAATTAAGGCCTTTCTCAAATCCAGATTTTGAAATGGGACCGCCAAGTTCTCGTGCTGTTGAATTAGCCAGAGTAGTGGATAGAGCAATAAGAGAAGGACATGCTTTAGATTTTAAAAAATTATGTTTGAAGAAAGGAGAACAATCTTGGACAGTTATAATTGATATTTATCCTATAAATGATGCTGGAAATTTATTTGATGCAGCTTCTTTAGCAGCTATTGCAGCCTTACAAGATGCTAAGTTCCCTAAATTAGAAGGGGATAAAGTAAATTATAAAGAAAGTTCAGGTAAGAAATTACCATTGAAAGCATTTCCCTTATCTTTTACAATAAATAAAATAGGACAACATTTTATTGTAGATCCTGGTTTTGAAGAAGAGAAGTTTATTGATGCTAGGTTAACTGTAGGAATATTAGAAGATGGTACTTTATGTTCATTACAAAAAGGAGATGATTCAGCATTAGATGCGGAAGAAATTGAAAAGATTGTTGATATTGTTACAAGAAAGAATAAAGAAGTTAGGAAGGTGTTTGCTAAATGAAACTAACAAAATATGAGAGAGTAAGATTAATTGGTGCCAGGGCATTACAAATAGCAATGGGTGCTCCATTTTTAGTTGAATTAACAGAAGCAGATTTGGAAAAAATAAATTACAATCCAATTGAAATCGCTAAAATGGAACTTGAAAAAGATATATTGCCTATAACTATAAGAAGACCTATGCCTATAAAGGCTGCAGAATAAGTTATATGATTATTAAAGAAATTAAATATAATAAAGGCATTCTTTTTAATAAAGAAAAATTAGTTATTATTTCTGATCAAGGTAAAAGTACATTAGAAATTAAAATAGATGTTAATAAGTTTAAAGAATTAGCAAATAAACTTAATAATTTTTCAATAAATAATGTTAATGATTTTGAAAATGTTTGTGCAATAATTAAGAAAATTGTTCCGGAATTTAGCAAAGAACTTGAACTTGCTGTAATAAATTCTTCAGAACATGGCTGGAAGATCTTTAATAAAAATTTAAAACAGATTCCAAGGCCTATGTGTTTAGTTTTTAAGAAAAATAAAGGAATAAAAGAATTTTATGTTATTTCATTAAATACTAAAGATTTTGATGGCGTGGTTAATGCAGGTAAGGAAATAACTTCATTAATTGAGAAAAGTTTAGTGAATAGGGATAAAGCTAGTTTAGATGATGAAGAAATGTTATTAATTGTTAAAGAAGCTGCTGATGAGATCTTTAAAGATCTGGATTTTGAATTAAGACTTGGAGTTGGCTTTGATAATTATAGTAATGGGAAATATGAGTATACTAACAAATCAATAAATGAAAAGGAACAATATGAATTCATAACAAGATTAATAGGAGCTTATGGTTTGGTTTATATCGAGAATCCCTTTTTTGAAGGAGATTTAGAAAGTTATAAAAAACTAAATGATGAATTCAAGCATAAATGTTTAATTTGCTTAAATTCTAAGATAAATGAATATACTAAAGGTTTGAATATGGAAGCATTTAATGCTGCTGTTTTGTCTTATAGTAATTTTAAACAATTTCAAATCGAAGCAAATACATTATTGGAAGATAAAATTAATTTGGTTGTTGTGCCAAATTTGGAATTAATGAATTTAATTGTAGCTTTGAAAATTCCCATTGTTAAATTTACCGAGGGAAAAAATGATAATGAAATTGCAAGACACTTATTTGACATTGTTAGAGAAATGAAACTTAGTAGTGAAAATAAATAGATAAATTTATAAATAAGTTTAATCAGTAAACAATTTAATAAAAAGGAGGTGTGTTGATGGCAACAGATGGTTTAGTAGCCACAGGGAATTTATTCTTACAGCCGTTATATCAGTTATGGAGGGACTTTGTTTCAGTTTTTCCGAGCATTGTAGTAGCACTATTAATGCTTATAGTAGGTTATTTTATTGCATTTGCATTAGGTCATTTTGTTAAATGGTTATTAGAAAAAGCAGGTGTAGATAAATACACTAGAGAAGCAGGATTTAGTAAAGAGTTTGGACATACTAATTTACCAGGTGTATTTAGTGAGATTGTAAAATGGTTTGTGTTCATAATATTCTTGCAAGTTGCTGTTTCAGTATTACAACTAAGTACATTAAGCGATGTTCTAAATTCATTCGTAATGTGGTTACCTAATTTAATTGTAGCTTTGATAGTATTCTTAGCTGGTGTAGGATTAGCACATTATGTAGACAAGAAAGTTAGGGAACATACTAAAATGCGTGGTATGCTAGTAATGAGTGGAGTACTAAAAGTAGTTATTCTATTCTTAGCTTTAGTCATAGGATTAAAGCAAATAGGCGTACAAGTTAGCATATTAGAGAATGGTTTCTTAATACTGCTTGGAGCATTAGGCTTAGGATTTGCTTTAGCCCTTGGAATTGGAATGGGTTTAGGCATGAGAAACGAAGCTGAAGATGTAATACATAAGTGGAAGAAGAATTTTTAATTCTTTTTTTCTAATTTTTTTATTTTTTAAATTTTATAATTCTAAGATATATTAATATACAACATTCAATGAGATATAATTATGAAAATTAGATTATGTAAGAAGAAAGAACTTGAAAATTGTTCAAAAATTCTTGTTGATGAATATATAAAAGAACCCTACAATGAAAAATGGACTGATGAAACTGCCTTCAAAAGACTAGAAGAAATATTTATTAATAATAAGAAAATTTGTTTAGTTGCTGAAGAAGATAATAAAATTATTGGTTTTGTTTTTGGAAGAATCCATCAATGGTGGGATGGATTGAGAGTATTTGCGGAAGAAATAGTTGTTTTAAAGAAATATCAAAAACAAGGGATAGGTAAGAAACTTTGGGATGAATTTGAAAAACAATTGAAGAAATTAGATGTAAAATATGTTTGGGGACAGATTGATGAAAGTACATTAAATTTTCATAAAAAGAATGGACTTAACAAATCTAATTTTCAACTTGTAGAAAAATATTTTTAATAAAAATCTTTCAAATAATATGTTAAAAATAAAATGTCAGAATTTAGAAGAATAAATAATTATTTTTAAATCTTCAAAAATTTGTTCATT
>CAYNBR010000007.1:21901-29547 GCA_964395935.1 Candidatus Woesearchaeota archaeon | reverse complement strand
ATTATATTTGAATCTAGTTTTATTCCTGCAGCAAATAATTTATTAACAACTTTTTTAGTAGGTGTATCTACAGCATAAGCATCTAAATCTTTTCTCATTGTTTTTTTGTAAACTAACAATTCATCGTATTTTCCGGATAGTAAGTCTTTTATGAATTGTTTAACGTAATCTGTAACTTCTTTATTGTGGAATATTTTGTCTAATAATTCATTTTGGAATTTTTTAGCTAGATCTGTCCAATCTGATCTAATTGTCTCAAGCCCTGTAAATTGGATTTCTTCTTTTCCATCTTTTATAATTAATCCTGCATATCTTTTCTTTGCACCTATCTCTGATTTTCTTAATTTTGGCATTAAAAATTTCACAAAACATTTTTCATATAAAAATTCCAAATAACTTTCTCTGTTATATTCTTTTTTTACATAGTCTTTATAGAAATCATTTATATATTTTTCAATTTTCTTTCCTATTTCATTTGCTTCTTCTAAACTTTTTGATCTACTTACTACCTGTGCGGAATCTGTATCTTGGTATATAACTTTATATCCTAACCCTTCAATTTTTTCTGCAGTTAATTTAGTTATATACTCAGCAAAATAAGTAATTGCATTTGTCATGTTTATATCAAAAAATCTACAACTTGGATTGGCTAATAATCCGAAAAATGAGTTGCTTAATATTTTTATAGCGTGTTTTGTTAATTCATCTTTTTCTTTTCTAGCTTTTTCTCTTTCGTGATATAATTTAGTTAATATTTCTGGTAAGATTCCATTATCATTTCTAAAGCATGCACCATTTGGAGCTTTAATTAAATTTTTACCTTTACAATCTGGAACATAAGAGTAAGGATCAATATTGAAAGTTCTTATAATTGAAGGATATAGGCTTTTGAAGTCTAAAATTAAAATGTAATCATAAATTCCTGGAATACTTTCTCTTACATAGCCGCCTTTAATCCCTTCTTCTTTAGAAACAAAATTTCCAGTCGGCACTACTAGATTTCTTTTCATTGTTTCCCTTATGTATAAAGAATCAAATGAGGCAATAGAAGCGTTTACTCTATCTAATGGCATTCCTGTTAGTAAACTTCTAAGAATTGTTAATTCTAATACTTTTGATTTATCTATTATTTTAAGAACTAATTCTGCATCTTTTAGATTATATTCAACTAATTTTTTCTTATCATTTTTCCAGAGATTTGTTATTTCTTCATATTTTGATTTACCTTGTGTTTTAATTAATTTGCCTTCACCTAAGATTTTATTCGCAACTGTGTCTAATTTATAATCATCAACTTTTATGAATGAAACTTTTAGTAAATGTAAGGCATCTAGAACTTGTCTGCCTGGGAAATCTGCTTTACTTGTTCTAAAAAAATTATCTTCTATTTTTAATTTACATTTGCCGTGCCTAGATAAATCAAATTCTATTTTATATTTTTTACATTTTTTATAGATAAAATTTAAATCGAAATCTATTACATTCCAGCCTGTAATTATATCTGGATCTAGAGCTTTAACTTCGTTTATGAATGCTTCAATAACTTCCTCTTCACTTTTAAAACAAACTGCATTTTCTACTTTTTCTTTAGAATTTATGAAACATTTTTTAACATCATTGCAAATAAAGCCTATACAATATAATTCATCATCTTTTTTATTTTTACCACTTTCAATATCAAAAGATAAGACTTTCAAATTTTTTGGAGAATAATTAACTGTTTTTATTTCTGGATTTTTATAAACTCTATCTACTTTCTGTCCAGTTTCATAATCCCCTTCAATATCTAAAGAACCTTGTATTCCTTTATCAAACATAAATCTGTAAGGATATCTAATATCCGCTTCATAACATTTTATATTTGCTGTTTCAAATTTTGATCTTAATTTCGGAACTTCATTTGGAAAATTTAAAGTTATTTTTATTACTGCTCTTCCTTCAAAGTTCTTAAAATCTGATTCTTCATAATCAAATTCCCCATATGAATGAGCTTCTTCTAAATCTGCTTTTTGAATATAGAAATATGACTTAAATTCATTTATAGTTAGAAAGCTTTCTCCATTTTCTAGCCTTCCAAATAAACAAACATAGGACTTATCATCAATTATTTGATAGTTAGGATATATTACAAAACCTTTCATTGAATTATAAAAATCAGATTAATTATTTTAAGCTTAGCTTTTTTGTTTATTTAAATTTTCTATTCTTCTTTTAATTGAATCTTGTCTGTCACCTTTTAACTCTAGACCTCTTTGATACATTTCATTTGCTTTCTTATACATAAAATCTGATTTATCTCTCTCTGCGATTTTAGCATAACAATCCCCTAATTTTTCTAAGGTATCATCATGCATAGTTGTTCTTTTTGTATATTTCAATGCTGCTCTATAATTCTTTAATGCTCTTACATAATCTTCTTTAAAGTAAGCAAAGTTACCTTTACTATAAGAGGTAAGAGCTTCTGGTGATATTTTTTTAGGAGCATTATAGCCGGCAAAATTTAGTACTCTATCTATTAAAGTTGGTTTTTCTACTTCAACTGTGGCTTTAACTTTTGCAGCAACATTTACTTCTACTTCACCAATTTTCCCTGCTTTGAAAATTAGATCTGGATCTTGAGGTTTTAATCTACCGTATCTTGGAGAGATTTGTGCTTGGAAATGTAAGTGTGGTCCTGTTGATTCACCAGAATTTCCCATAAGCATTAATAATTGGCCTTTTGTTACATAATCTCCTGGACTTACAGCAAGACTTCCTGGAAGACCGTGTAAATAAAAAGTTTCTAGACCAAATTCACGTTTTCCATGCATAATTTTCACGTGGACTCCGTTGTTTCTACTCCTTCCTGCACTTATAACTCTACCTTCTGCTATTGATCTTATTGCATCGCCAGATCTACCTGGAATTAATGGAGAAATATCTATGCCTTTATGGAAATCTCTTCTTCTTGGACCAAATGGAGAATTAATATTTTCTTTATTTGCGGGATCCTTTTCTGTTGGCCAGCTTACACCGTGGCTATATAAAAATCTATAAGCCATTGCAGTTTGGACAAAAGTAACAGTTTGATATTTGTCTGGTAATTTATCTACAATATTCCAGAAATTTCTAGAATGTTTTCTTCTGATAGCAGATCTTATACTTCCTTGACCTGAATTATAAGCTGCTAATACTAATTCTGGATCGTGGAAAATATCTAATAAATATTTTACTGTTGCAGCTGTTGCTCTTATGTTTTCTGAAGCATTTTTTACTACGGCATTATAAGTAAATGTAGGACCTTTTAATTTCCCTTGAGCAATTAAATTATTTAATTCAATTATGTTATCAGGCATATGCTGACCTATTCCTTTGGCTCCACTGCCACTTTTTATAGGATTGCCTTCTCTATCTGTATGTCTAAGTTTTGTCTCTGCAACTAAAATTCCTTTTACAAGATCTGGATCTGAGCCATAAAACTTGCTATGGTGTTCTGCTGCATCAAAATAGGTCATAACTTTTCTTTCTTCTTCTACAATACCTTCTAAAACTTCTGTGGCTACATTTTTTTTAGACATAATAGAAGTTGAGGCTTCGTGTGCCAGGTCTTTAATTTCTGGAGTTAAAACAATATTTGTAATTAAAGATAGTGCTGCAATTGCGTGACTGTATGGGGCTTTTCTTTTATATTGTGAAAGACCTTTGACAGCTTTTCGCTTTTCTCCTGCTAAGTATTTTTTTATAGAACTTGCAGCAGATATTCCAAGACCTGCTATTGTTAATGCTGAAACTGCTGCTAATGGATGCAATACTAAATAATCTTTTAATGCATCATTAAAACCTGTATCTGAATAAGCAACTTGTAATGTTTCTGCAGCAACCATAAGAGGTAATAATTTATTTCTTAATCTGTTTGCAGATCTTAATTTTGGTTTTCTTCTTAATAATTTTCTTGCAATTGAATTTGAAGGATCGTATACTTTTCCTTGATAATATTTTACAAGTGCTACTGTTGCTGGAATTGCAATTAAAGCTTCTAATAAGGTTGGAGGAACATAAGTTAAAGTTGTATCAATTAGATTATAACCGACTTCTCCTGCGAAACGAGTTATTGTTGCTTCGGATGATTTTAGAGCAGAATGAATGTAATTTCCTAATTTAAAACTTTCAAAAGAAGCTGCTAAAAAAACACTTGCTGGAATTGTTACTCTTTCTAAAGGTTTTAAAGTTCTAGCTGCGAAGCTATCTAACTGTAAGTTTCTTTCTTTTAGCCAATCTCTAGTTCTGGCTAATTTGTTTACTAAATCTTCTAATTTTATAGCCATTTTGACTACTAAAAAGTAACTAAAAACTTTATAAAGATTGTGCTATCAAATCTTATTAAGAATTTTAAAAATTAACTGTTTATTGACGACAGATTACTTAGCTTCTTTTTTCTGACAATTGCTGCATATTGCTGTTAATTTTTTACCTTCTTTGAAATAAGTACCGGAAATTTTACCTAAAAATAATTCTTCTATTTTTTCATTACATTTAATACATTTTACCATAAATAAAGAAATTAGTCATAATTTTTAATTGTTGTGCTTTTATGGGCCTTTAGAAGAATATCTTCTTGATGCTGAATCATACTTAATTCCTCTTTCATTTACAATAAATTCAAGCATTGAATCTAAATCTGGATATTCTGAAAATACTGGATGTGCATCTAAATGTTTTTTATCTGTTTCTCTTTGGTTTCTGATGTAAGAAAATAATGCTCTTGTTTCTGTTAATCTTGGTACAAAAGTATGTTCTACGCAGGCAACAGTATACTCAATTCCTTGGGTGCCTCTTGGTAAACTAGTTACTTGCCAATATGGTGCATATACATGATCTGCAACTAAAACTTCGCTCTTACCATTTTCTTTTTTATAAAAACTTCTTGATGTTCTGTCTGGATAAACTATTGTTTGTTCATCAGAAGGTTTTACCATTCTTACAGTTTGAACTGCAGGTTCACTACATTGTTCTCCTTGTTCAGTTTCAAATGTGCAAGTTGCTCTGCTAACAACTCTGTAAGAAAATAATTTTGCAATTTTTTCCATGTGAAAATAATCTTCTCCTCTAAAATCTGATTTTAAACCAGCCAGCCATTGTACTCTTTCTTGTCTTTGTAGTTCTAAAATAACTGGAATAACCCTAAGATCTAAAAATTGTAATTCGTCCCATAATATTACGTGTTTGAAACCTTCAGTTTCATCTAATCTATGAAGTTCTTCTATTGCTTTTTCAGGGTGATGTCTTGGAATTGTTAATGCTGGAATTGAGCCAGTTCTTCTTGAATAAGTTGCTCCGGATACTACGCTTGTGTCTACTGCATTATTTATCACTACATAACCTATTTGTCTTTTTTGAGAACGATGTTTATTCATATCATCTATTGCATCAACCTGCTGTCTAATTCTGAAAGTTTTACCTGAGAACATAATGTTAAAATCTACGACACCTTCACCTCTGAGAAGATCTGGATCTATATTTGCTAAAATGTCCCTCTTTTCCATATAAATTTGATTTTTATTTTATTTATAAGAATTTAGTTTTAGAAATATATAATTAATAAGACTTTTAAACTATTTGTAAGTAGAATAAATTATGAAGAAAGTCATTGCTATTGTAGAGAAGGATAAATGCAGGCCAGATAGATGCCAATTAGAATGTATAAAGTATGATCCTTTAAATAAATCTGGAGGAGAAGGATTTCATTTAGGAGCTTCTGGAAAATCTGAAATTGCACCTGAAGTAGTTACAGAGATGCATAAACTAAGTGCTAAGAAATGTCCTTTTGAAGCAATACATATAGCAAAACTACCAGATAAATTAGATGAAGACCCAATACACCAATTTGGAGCTAATGCTTTTGAATTATTTTCCTTGCCTATTGTTAAACCTAATTCTGTTGTTGGAATAATTGGAAGAAATGGTATTGGAAAAACTACAGCTTTACAAATATTGGCTGGGAATTTAAAACCTAATTTAGGGAAATATAAAGAACAAACAAAAGAAGAAGATATAATGCATAAATATTCCACTACCTGGATTGGAGAATATTTTAAAAAATTAATTAAGAATGAAATTAAAATTAGTTATAAACCTCAAAGAATTGAGTTATTAGCTACTATTTACAAAGGAAAGAAAGTTGAAGAATTATTAAAAACTGATGAAGAAAAGAAAATTGCTAAAGAATTAGAATTAGATTCATTATTCCAAAGAAATATAGAAGAATTATCTGGAGGAGAATTACAAAGATTGGCTATAACTGCTGCAGCTGCTAAATTAGCAGATGTGTATTATTTTGATGAGCCTTGTTCATTTTTAGATATTAATCAAAGAATTAAAGCTGCAAAATTAATTAGTTCATTGTCTAAGAATGGAAGTGTAATTGTTGTAGAACATGATTTAGCAACTTTAGATTATGTTTCTGATGAAATACAAGTTGTTTATGGTGAGCAAGCCTGCTATGGTATATTCAGTCAGAGTAAAGCAGTAAGAAGAGGAATAAATGAGTATATGGATGGATTTTTACCTGATGAAAATTTACAATTCAGAGATTATTCAATTAAATTTGAAGAGAAACCAATGCAAAGAATAATTTCTGCTGTTACTTTAGTTGAGTTTGAAGAATTGAAAAAAGAATTTGCAAATTTTAAATTAAAAACTACAGCTGGAAAAATACACAAATCTGAAGTTTTAGCTATAATGGGAGCTAACGGTTTAGGAAAATCTACTTTTTTAAAATTACTAGCTGGGATAGAAGACCCTGATTCTGGAAAAGTTGAAACTTTGAAATTAAGTTACAAACCACAATATTTAGATTCTAATATTGAAGGTGATGTACAAACTTATTTAAGCAGAATAGCTGGGCCTGAATTTAATTCTGGGTGGTATAAAACACACATTTTAGAGAAATTAAATGTTCAAACTATATTACATAATAAAATAAAAGAATTATCTGGAGGAGAATTACAAAAAGTGTATATTGCTGCCTGCTTATCAAAACAAAATGTAAATTTGATTGCTATGGATGAACCTTCTGCATTTATTGATGTTGAAGATAGATTAAAAGTTGCTGAAGTAATAAAAGAGTTTGTTGCTATAAAAGAGATATGTGCAATAATTGTTGATCATGATATACAGTTTATAGATTATTTATCAGATTCAATGTTAGTATTTGAAGGAATTCCTGGAAAAGAAGGACATGTATTTGGACCTGTAAGCAAGAGAGAAGGCATGAATAGAGTTCTTAAGAGTTTAAATATTACTTATAGAAGAGATAAAACTACAGGAAGACCAAGAATAAATAAACCTGGAAGCCAATTAGACCAAGAACAAAGACAGAAAGGCGAATATTATTATATTTCTTAGAATTATTCTCTAGAAGATAAAAGAATATAAAGAAGTAAATTCAAAATAGAATTAGAGTGGGGATTTTTAATGTTCAGGAACACAACTAAAACTTTCGAGGTAGGTTCTGATGATATCGTCGACTTCTTAACTAGGGATAGAGAACATAGAGTTGAATCTTTAGAAAAAAGAGTTTCACAAAAACCGAATTTTAAAGAGGTTGCTTTGAGTAAAATTGAAACAAGGCCGCAGATGAGAAAAACGATAGACCCTGAGCTTATAGA
>CAYNBR010000007.1:0-21891 GCA_964395935.1 Candidatus Woesearchaeota archaeon | reverse complement strand
TAAAGAAGTAAGTTAATAGATGACTCAAGAAAACCGAAAGAAAAAAATTAATTCTTTCACTTATATGTTTTTTTATATATTCTTTAAAGGAGAATTATTTATAAACGAATTAATTTGCATTTTTATATGACAATAATTGGAGTAACTGGCACATTATGTTCTGGAAAGGGAACAATAACTGAATATTTTAAACAAAAAGGATTTGAAACCATCTCTTTATCTGATATTTTGAGAGAAGAAGCTAAATTAAATAATATAGAATTAACTAGAGAAAACCTGCAAAATCTAGGGAATCAAATAAGATCCAAACATGGCATAGGAGCTTTAGCAATACTTGCTTTAGAAAAGATGAAAAATAAGGAAAATTTAGTTATCGAATCTATAAGAAATCCTGGGGAAATTGAAGAATTGAGAAAAAATAAAAATTTCTTTTTAATAGCTGTAGATGCGCCACGAGAAGTTAGAATTGAAAGATTATTAAAAAGATATAATGAAAGTACTAGAAAAGAAGACCCAATAACAAGAGAAGAAGTTGCAGAAAAGATGGATATTGATGAAGGAAAGGGACAAAATGAGTCCGGACAACAAACTAGAAAATGTATGGAAATGGCAGATTTGTTTATACATAATGATAAAGGGATTGATTTTTTAAATGATGAATTGGGACATACTTTAATCAAATTAAAAGTTAAGGAAAGACCAAGTTGGGATAAATATTTTATTAACATTGCACATGTAGTTAAAGAGAGATCAACATGCTCAACAAGAAAAGTTGGTGCAGTTTTAGTAAAAGATAAGAGAATTATTGCTACTGGGTATAATGGCACTCCTAGAGGTTTAAAGCATTGTGACGAGGGTGGTTGTGAACGATGCGATAAGAGGCTCAAGGGATTAGTTCAATCTGGAGTTGATTTAGATAAGTGTGTTTGTTCGCATGGGGAAGAAAATGCCATTGTTCAAGCAGCTTACCATGGTATATCCACCAAGAATACAGAATTATATATGACAAATTTTCCTTGTACACAATGCGCTAAAATGATAATAAATGCAGGAATATCAAAAGTTGTATGTGAATCTTATTATCCAGATGAACTTGGCACAAAATTGTTAAAGGATGCAAATATTGAAATTGCACATTTTAAAGAAAATTAATTAAAACTTTTTATCAAATTTTCTATTTTAGTAATAGCTATAAAAAACATATTTTGTAGTTAAGAAATGCTTATAAATTCCAAAGTGTGTTGGATACTACATTTTGTGTTTTACGCATTAAAATACACAATATATTGCGTTTACTCAAAGGTAACAAAACTGTATGAAATGTATATTTTGCGGATATGAAGAGACGAAAGTTATTGATTCGAGAGAGAGTGAGGATTTAACAAGAAGAAGAAGAGAATGCCTGAAATGTGAAAAAAGATTCACAACATATGAAAGGGCAGAATCACCAAATGTTTATGTGATAAAAAAGGATGGAAGAAGGGAACTTTATAGTCCTGAAAAATTAAGACATGGATTATTAAAAGCATGTGAGAAAAGGCCTGTGCCTTTAGAAAAAATAGATGAAGCATTACATAAAATTGAAGGAAAATTAAGATCCTTAAGTGAAAATGAAATTCACAGCAAAGCCCTGGGGGAAGAAGTGATGGAGCAATTAAAATCTTTGGATAAGATTGCTTACATAAGGTTTGCCTCAGTGTACAGGGAATTTGCAGATTTAGAAGATTTTAAAAAGGAAATAAAAATCTTAGATAAAAAATAAAAAAAAGGTGATTTGATGAAAGAGAAAATAAATACAAAAGAAGTGGTTTCTACATATGAAGAATTAAAGTCAATTGAACAATTGGTTGATGAAGGCTCAAAAGTAAATGTTACAGAAAATCAATTAAAAGTAATGGCTAATAAATATTTAAGAGGGGACTCTGTTGAATTGTGGTTAAGAAGAATTTCAAGAAATATAGCTTCTGTAGAATTATTATATAATAAAAATATAAATTCCGAACAAGTTTTTGAAGGTGTAAAACATAGAATAATAATTTCTGATTTTGATAAATCCAAAGTATATTTACTACAAGATGAAAAGGAAGTACAGACTAGCGACTTAAGATGGAAAAATTTCTTGAAGTTTGAAGATAATTTGATAAATATCGCTCAAACTAACCCAATAGCGACTAAACTATTAAGAGAAAGAGAAGAAGAGTTTTACAACTTACTTTCAAGCTTTGATTTTTTACCAAATAGTCCATGTTTGATGAATGCTGGAAGAGATTTACAAAGTTTACATGCCTGTTATGTTCTTCCTGTTCCCGATTCTATGGAAGGAATTTTTAAATCTGTAAGTGCACAAGCATTAATACAACAATATGGTGGAGGAACTGGATTTTCATTTTCAAGATTAAGACCAGAAGGGGACATTGTTAAGACTACTAAAGGAATAGCTTCAGGACCAATGTCATTTATCAGGATGTTTGATACTGCTACAGATGTTGTAAAACAAGGTGGAAGTCGACGTGGGGCGAACATGGGCATTCTTTATTATAAACATCCAGATATAAGAAAGTTTATAACTTCTAAATCAAAAGATAAGGGATTTTTATGGAACTTTAATATTTCTGTTGCATTAGATAAAGGATTTTTCGATGCTGTTGAACATGATACAGAATTTGAATTGATAAATCCTAGAAACAATCAAGTAGTTGGAAGTGAAAGAGCTAGAGAGATTTGGGATTTAATGGCTAATTGTGCATGGGAATCTGGAGATCCTGGTTTTGTAGTGATAGACAGAATAAATAATACTGAATCCAATCCAACGCCTCACTTAGGCTTAATTGAATCTACAAACCCGTGTGGAGAACAACCATTATTACCTTGGGAACCCTGCACATTAGGAAGTATTAATCTTTCTAATCATGTTAAAAATTTAAATGGTAAAAGTGTTGTTGATTTTGAAAAATTAGAAGTTACAACAAGATTAGCTGTAAATTTCTTAGATAATGTTGTGGATATGAGCAGTTATGTTTTACCGGAAATTGAAAAAATGTCTAAGACCAACAGAAGAATTGGATTGGGTGTAATGGGCTGGGGAGAAATGTTAATTAAACTAGAAGTCCCTTATGATTCAGAAGATGCAATTACTCTAGCAGAAGAAATTATGGGTTTCATAAATACCAAAGCTATGGAAACTTCTGAAGAACTAGCAGAAACAAGAGGAGTTTTCTACAATTTCAAAGATTCTATATTTGATGAAAATGGAAAAAACTTCAGAGGAAAATCTGCAAAGCCAAGAAATTGTGCTAGAACTACAATTGCACCTACAGGAACTATTGCCATTACTGCAGGTTTACAAGGATCTGGAATTGAACCATTCTTTGCAATTGCTTATAAAAGATTTCAAGCAGAAGCTTTGGATTCAATGAGGAAGGGAGAAGAGCCAGATAAAAGATATGTGTATTATGAAGTAAATCCAATGTTTGTGAAAATTGGAGAAGCTAATAATTGGTTTGGTGTTGGAAAAGAATTTTTATTAAATAAAGTTGTAAACAATCATGGATCTGTAAGAGGGATAAAAGAAATTCCTGAAAAGATACAGAAGGTTTTTGTTTCTTCACATGATTTACATTGGAGAACACACATAGAGCATCAGGCTGCTTTCCAGAGATATATAGATAATGCTGTAAGTAAGACAATTAATATGGCTAATAGTGTAACAGTGCGAGAAATACAAGAAGCTTATGCATATGCTTACAAAGCTGGATGTAAAGGTGTAACAGTTTATAGAGATGGCTGCAAAGAAGTTCAAGTATTATCTTCTGGTTCTACAGCGCCTGCAAAACAAAAACAGGAAGAAAAAGAACTTGACTTTTCTAAGGGTGTAAATTCAGATTACTATGAAATAAATACTGGATATGGACCATTGCATGTAAATATTGCATATGATGAAAAAGGACCTTCAAGAATATTTACATCTATATCTCCAATTGGAACAGAGATTAGTAGTTTAACTTCTGTACTTGGAATATTTATGTCAAAAGCCATTCAATCAGGATTTGATCCTTTGAAAGCTATAAAACATTTAAATTCTGCTAAGGGGGATAGGCCGATTGGATTTGGACCAAATAGAGTGGATTCGATATCGCATGCAGTTGCAATTGCATTGAAGAGACATCTAGAAAAGACTGGAAGAGCAGATAAGAAAGATCAAATGAAGCTTACAGATCTTGGCATAGGTGTTAAGGCACAACATTGTCCAAAATGTTATAGTCCAAATATTCAATATGCGAGCGGATGTTCTGGACCTACATGTCAAGACTGCGGATATTCTGAATGCAGTTAATTCTTTTTTATTTTTTTACATTAATATTATATATTTTACATAAATTTTTAGGTAAGATTAATAAACTTTGATTGACTTAAGATAAATATGAAAAACGTTCAAAAAAATATACTTATAATTGCTGGGATTATTAGCCTACTTATTGGAATTACAGTTGCAATTCCTTCTTTTTTTAAAGAAAGACTAGTTTTGGCAGTATTGTCTGTAATGTTGATGATTTTTGGATTTATTTTATTAGCAATTGGTTTTGGCGATTAGAATGAGTGATTTAATAAAAAAGAACTTACTAGATTTAAGTTATAATAAATATTTACAGTATTTTACTACTTGCGTTATCTTAATCTTTACTTATATTATTGGTTTAATTATTGCCTTGTTAAGCAAACAAGTAAATTATAATAGTTTTGCACAAATAAGTTTTGTTCTTTTTATATCTGCAATGTTTTTAGTGCCCATTGCATTATTTATGAAATCTTATAAAACACAATTAAATAGAATAACTGAAGAAATTAAGACTTTAAATTTATAGCCCTTGGAAAAGCTTTAAATTCTTTCTTAATTTAATTATTTTATGGTTTTGGCAAAAGTATATCACGGGTCAATTATTGCAGGAATTAAAATACTTGAACCGAAAAAAAGATTCACGCCTGGAGCTTTAGGCAAAGATGTGCCCCTTGCAATTTATGCCACTGATGATCCAGGATATGCCGCAGCTCACTCTTTTCCATGGAGTTCTAGAGAAGGTTTTGACGCATATTATAAGAGTGATAAACTTATTTTAAAAGTCCCAAAACTATTTCAGGATCGTTTAGAACAAGAAATTTGCATTTACACTTTGCCTGTAAAACAGTTTTCACTTTTAAAAAACGTAAAACCTATTGGTAGAAATTATTGGGCTCATGTGCCAATTAAACCTATCTCTGCTAAATGTTTTCCTGCTGTATCTGTAGCACTTAAATATTATGGTGTAAAAATTAAAATTATTTAGTTTATATCTTAAAAATTTAAAATTATAAGTTAAGCTGCTGAATTTAATTTTCTAACTAATTCTAGTGATTGCTCTTCATTTAACCATTTATTGTCTACTAACATCTCAAAAGAATTTACTTTTAATGGAAATTTTCCAATATATTTAATTGCAGTTCCTTTTTTGCATAATTTTTCAAAAGCACTTCTTTCAAATTTTTCTGTTTTTTCTGGATAATGTTCTTGCAAATAATTAAAAATTTTCCCAAGAAGTTCTCCATCTTGAATTGAGAAAGAATCTGATTTAACTGCTCTAGATCTGGAAGAAAATGTACCTAAATTATTTCTAAATTTAAATACTATAACTTTACTTGGAAAACTATGCTTTTTACATTGTGATATTATGAGTGGATCTTCATCTAACCTTATGGCATTATCTGGAATTAATTTGAATAAATCCCAATGGCCCCTAATAAAAGCAATAATTAGTTTTGCATTCATTTCATAATCCAAATCCCAGTTTATTGAATTTACTATCACCTCTAAATTAATTATAATTGGATAACCTGCAAGCTTGCTTTCTTCTCTTTGAAAACTTATATGTTGTAAGGCTAAATCTTTTTTTGTCCATACATAAAAACCATGACCTTGACCATAGCCTGCTGCTAAATCTATCCTAATTCCATTTTTAAGAAAAGAAAGTAATGTTTCAAAATTAATTCCTGAAGTTGTGGAATGATATACTCTTAATTTTTCTGTAGGTATAAGCTGAGCTTTCACATTAGATCTTTGTTTTATTTTACTATATAAATTTTCTGTAAAATGGTTGAACTGCCGTAAAAAGATTTATAAATTGTTACTTATGCCCTTCTTATATGAAAATGCCTAATGTAATGAAAAAGTATTGTAAATTTTGTAAAAACTATACAGAACATAAAGCATCACAGGCGAAAGCTAAGACTAGATCAGGAACACATCCTTTATCTAGATATTCAGATTCAAGATTAAGACAAAAAGGACAAAAAAGAGGCGTTGGAAATTTAGGAAGGTATTCTAAACCACCAATTGCAAGATGGAAGAGAACTGGAGCTAAAGTTAGTAAAAAAATAGTTATGAGATTAGAATGTACTAAATGTAAAAAAAGTACACAGACAGTTATTGGAAGAGCTAAGAAAGTGGAGTTTGTTGCTAAATGAAAACATTAAAAGATTCGAAAACAAGTTTTGTAAAAGTTAGATGTAATAAGTGTAAAAATGAACAGAATGTTTATAGTACTGTAACTAGTAAAGTTAATTGTTTAGTTTGCGGTGAATTAATGGTAGAACCTACTGGTGGAAGAGGAAAATTTGCTGCTAAAGTTCTAGAAGTTTTACCTTAATAAATATCTTTAAAAAGCTTTAGTTAATTCTAATATTATGTTAATCTATAAGAAGAAAGGATCTCCTGTAATGGGGGAGATTGTTATGTGTACTGTAAAGAAAATTCTTTTACATTCAGTTTTTGTAAATATAGACGAATATGAACATAAAGAAGGAATGATTCATATTTCTGAAATTGCCCCTGGAAGAATAAGAAATTTAAATGATTATGTAAAAGAAGGAAAAAGAATTGCATGTAAAGTTTTGAATATTAGTATGCAGGGAAATATTGATTTATCTTTAAGGAGAGTTGGAACTGGAATAATGATAAAAAAGCTTAATGAAGTTAAGCAAGAAGAAAAGGCTGAAAAATTATTAGAAAATATTGGAAAGGAGTTTAGTTATGATTTAAAAAAAATGTATGCTGAAATTGGCGGTAAAGCTATTGAGAAATATGGAAGTTTGTATAATTTCTTGCAAGCCATTGTAAGCGATGACAAAAAAGTAATTGCTGAATTAAATATGCCTGGAAAATTAGGAACTAAATTAGCAGAAATTGTAAAAGAAAAAATAAAACCTGTAGATGTAAATGTTTCCGGCATATTAACATTAAGAAGTTTTGAAGGCGATGGAATAATTACAATTAGAAAATTATTAAGTGATTTAGAAAAAAGTGGGATTAATATTACTTATCTAGGCGCACCAAAATATAAATTACAAGCTTCCGCATTGGACTATAAGAAAGCAAATAGTATTATTGATCCTGCAGTTGAAAAAATAGTAAATGGTGCTAAAAAAATGCATTATGAGGCTAGTTTTGTAAAAAGTGACTAATCAAATACTTAAATGCCAGAAATGCGGGAATTATTCTTTAGAACTAGTTTGTAAGTGTTCTGGCGAGTGTGTTTCACCTAAACCAGCTAAATTTAGTCCTTTAGATAGGTTAAGCAAATATAGGTTAGAATATAAAAAGAAAAGCCAAAACTTATAAAGCTAAAAGTTAATATTAATAAAATGAAAAGAAGTTTTAATGTAACAAAACTTGAAAATCTAAAATTTAACAAGCCAGTTATGATAGAAGGATTACCTGGTATGGGAAATGTTGGGAAGATTGCTGTAGACTTTATTATAGAAAGTTTGGAGGCTAAAAAAATATTTGAAATCAATTCTTATGCTTTTGCAAATTGTGTATTTGTCGATGATAATGGAATAGCTGAATTGCCTAAGGTAGAAGTTTATTATAAGAAAATAAAGACTAATGATTTATTCTTAGTTTCTGGAGATGTGCAACCAATAGATGAAAGGGGTTGTTATGAATTTTGTGATGATTTATTAGACTTATTTCAAGATTGCGGTGGAAAGGAAGTTGTAAGTTTGGGTGGAATGGGATTGGAAGAAAGTCCTAAAAAAAGTAATGTTTATTGTGTGGGCTCTGATAAGAAAGTAATAAATGATTGGAAAGTTAATGGCGTAAAAACTGCTGGAGGTATTATTGGCCCTGTAATTGGTGTTTCTGGATTATTAGTTGGATTAGCTAAGAAAAGGGGATTGAAAGGGGCTACTTTACTAGCTGAAACTTATGGACATCCAACTTATTTAGGAATAAAAGAAGCAAGAGAAATTTTAAAGATTTTGAATTCCAAATTTAAATTAAAATTAGATATGCAGGCTTTAGATAAAGAAGTTAAGTTTATAGAAAAAGAAATAAAAGAAAAAGTTGAGAAAATAGTTGCTATACAAGAAGGCAAAGAAAAGAAGAAAGAAGTTACTAATTACATCGGTTAAACTTGTATTTCTTTCCAAACAATTTCAGTTGTTTTAAAATATTTTTTTGTAAATTCTACTGCTTCTTTAACAGAAAATGGTTTACATGTATAACAATCAACAGTTACTAATGCAGGATTAGTAGGATAACTATAAACATTAGCTCCTGAAGTTTTCCAATGAATCCATCCGCCAAAGCCCATATCATGGGCGCTGTATGCAAATGGTCCGGATATAACTTCCATTTTTGTTACTTTAGCTAATTCTAAAAGATAAGATTTAATTTGTTTTGGTTCAACTATTTTTTTAGTGGTTGCTTCTATAACTACTCTCTGTCTTAAAAGTTTTGGGGCTAAGTTTTTCCACATGATATTCTAAGTTATAATATATTTATAAAATTATCTAAAATTCACTTATAGATTTTTGCTTACCAATAATTTCTTTATCAGTTAATTCAATTTTACCATAAACTCCGTCATAGCCTGGATTTATTTTTAGTTTTCCAGAACGACATTTAATTATTACGTTTGCAAGTTTAGGATCTATTACTTTAGATAAGTCTTCAAAAGTTACATTCATCATTATATTAAATTCTGATTTGAAGTTTTTTATTAATAAATTATAGAGTTCATTTACTTTTTTAGATGTTAATTGAGAAATTCCATAAACTGCGCAGATTAATTCATGCAATGGAATAAAGGAATTAAAGTTGGGAACATTCTTTGGTAATTCTCTATCTGCTAATTTTTCTACTCTGTATTCTACGCCTATTGTTAATTCTTTTTTACAAACTGGACAGATACCATTTAATTTTCTAGTTTCTTTTGGATTTAGAGAAATATTACAAGCTCGATGACCGTCGATGTGAAATTTGCCATATTCTGGATTTGTTTCTATTGTGCTAGACAATCCTTCTCCAGTTCTTATTGCATTTAAAATTGATTTATACTTTAATTCTGTATCGAATACTGTTGCTTCTCTTCCTAATCTGTAAGGATGATATGAATGGGGATCTGAAAATGAAACTAAATTATATTTATCTAAACTTGAAATCCTTCTGTTCATGCTGGGGTCCGACGATAAACCCGTTTCAAGAGCATGAATATATTTACTTCTGTCTTCAAAACATTCTTCTACAGAATCAAATCCAGACTTGGATCCAAGTATACCGAAGAAGCTTGTAAAAATATGGGCCGGGATAATTTCAATATCATGAGAAATAGAACGCATCATATCTACAAATTCAATACTGTTAATTCCAAAAATTGGTCTGCCATCGTAATCTAATCTTCCTCTTTTTAATAATAAATCTATAACTTGTTGAACTATCTCTTTGTTTGGAAATAACAAAACATGATGAATTCTTCTTCCTTTCCCATTATGCGAATACATTAGAGATATCTCTGACTGCCAAATGAATGGAAATTTATCTTTTGTCCATAAAATTCCATGTTCATCTTCTGTTAATTCAGAATTAATTTGAGAATTCCAGCGAGGATGTAAAGCATCTCCTGTCCCTAAAATATCTAAACCTTTAATCTTTGCATTTTGTTCTAATAATTTTAGAGTTGTATTTCTGCTACAAGCATTTGCATATGGACCGTGTATGTGAAAGTCACCTATTAATTTCATATAATTAATCCTCTTTGTTTCATGAAGACAAAAATATTCTTAACCTCACTTATTGAAGGCTGATAAATACTTTCAAGTAATTCTTTTTCTCTACACCATTTTTTGTCACTTAAATCATCACCTAAGACTATATCATTTCTATTTCCTAAGTATTTAGCTACGAAATAATAAATTTCTTTTCCTGTGAATAATCCCTCTTTTTTATTTCTATAATGCGCAAATGTTTCTTTTGAAAAGTTCCTTCTTTGTAAAATATCTGTGGATATTGGGGCATCAAACTGCGTTACTCTTAATTCTTCCTCAAATCCTCTAAGCAAAGCACTTTCTAAAGATTCATCTTCTTCTACTCCTTCTTGCAAAATATCCCACCAATTCCAATGCGGTTTTTTTAGTAGTAGAAAATCTTGATCCTGATAAATCATCCCTGCTACAGTTTTTCTATAAACAACCATAGAATTAAAATAAATAAGTAATTTAAATTGTTTATTGTATTAAGAAGAAGAACTTCTTATTGTTAGTTTACCAGATACGCCGTCTTTGTACACATAATCCACAGTTGTTATTAAAGATTTAGTGAATGTTGAATCTTGTACACTTGTTGTATCTGCTGTACAAGTTAATGTTGATCTTCCTTGGATCATTGGAACAGATCCTTGATTGCCATTGTTTAATCTTGCACATATAACTTTTGGAAGGTTATCTGGGAAACCAACTTTAACATTTAGTTTATTTTTAGATTCTGCATCGTCTATGCATTTTCCTTTTGATAAGAAATCTGGTGAATAAACTTCTCCTTTACCTTTGTTTTCTATGTTAATTGTAAATCTTAACATATTTTTATCTGCAGGTCTTTGAGATAATAAAGTTACTTGAACTGGTGCGCCAGAGTTACCAACTACTTTTTGTTCATCAACTTTGCATTTTGCACCTGTAGGAGCTTTTGTTACATCTTTTCTTAAACAAGCATCAGCAGAAGCTATAGTTTCATATTTGTAGCAGACATCAATGCCTACATCTTGAGTTTTGTCTGTTGGTTCTTTAAATTTATAATTAGCATCGTAACTTATTACAGTTTCAGAAGTTGGCAATAATTTTCCATTATCTAATCTTGCCTTTTCTAAAACATCTGTATTTATTGATACTCCATTTGGTTCTTGGATTTGATAAGCTCCTAAATCAATACCTGATAGAGAAGTTAAAATTTCATTTTCATTAATAGTGTATTCGCCTTTGTTTTGTAATTTTACTGTTAATTGAAAAGGTTCTGCACCATTGTCTAAAATTTGATTTGCTTGAGAAGAAATTACATTTAATGTTGGAACTAAACCATTTACTCCACCTATAAACCCAACTGAGGGAGTTTTAGTAGAACCAGTACCGCAACCTGCTAAAATTATAGATAATGTAAGAAGAATTATTAATAAATATTTTTTCATGCTACATATGCCTCCTCTTTCTTTAGATTAAACTTAGGACCTTTTATTACTTTTCTAAAACCATAGTCCATTAAAACATCCAAGTTTGCGTTTGCTATTTCTTGGTCTAATTTTAAAGACATTGCGCATTTAATAACCTTTTCGTTTTGATTTGTTTTAAATACGACCATATTATTTTGTAAGCCTTGACAAACTAAAGGAAATCTATTTACATAAGCTTGGAATTTAACTGCTTCTATCTGGCCTGCATTTGCTAAATCTCCTGTTGGAATAAATAATGTTCCATCTTCAGTTTTACTTAAAGTTATTTCGTATTTTAATCTAATATCATATGGAGGAGAATCTGTTCCTGTATCTACTGTTACTTTTGAAACTTGAATTGGAGCATATTGTTGCTGCACAGATGCTGTTTGAAGACCTTTGCAATTTGAAGAGATAGATAATGAAGTTGATTGCGGGGAAGAAACACAAGAAGTTGCACTTGCGGACATACTTGATTGATATACAAAATTAATTAATAATTGATTTTGCTGGCTGAATACATCTAGATTATGGTATTGATAAAAACCTTGTGCTGGAAATCTTATTGGTTCTGCTGGCTGGCCTGCACAGACATTGTTATTTGCTTTTTCTGCAGGCTGTAAATCAATATACCTACATTCATTTGATGGAATGCCACCATAAGTGTCTGAGGCTAAATCTGTCAAACATAAATAACCACTAATATCTTTATCAGATTGAATATAATTTTGAACATCTAAAGAAACTGCAAATTTATCCTGCTCTCCTATTGTTGAGCCATCTCTTGGAGACTCTTTGAAACTTATTGCTATTCCTTTACCTGAACTTGGAGATCCAGAAGAACTAAATGGTAAATTACAAGCAGTTAATAACAATAGAAACAATAGAATTAAGAATATAACTATTGAGTTGAATTTCATAATAGATATTAAGTTAAAGTTGCTATAAAAAGTTTACTGTTCTTCTTTAAAATTAGAATATGCCTTACTTACATTGGAATTCCAGAATGAAGGCAATGGATTTGAAATAAATCCTTGATATTTGTTAGAATAAACATAAGTTAAGCCTTCTTCATGACTTAATTCTTTGAAATGTTGGTTAACTTTTTCATAGATTTCTTTTATTTTCTTCCTTTCGAAATCTTTCTGCATTAGAGAAGAGGGTTTCATGATTAAGAAATCTGCTTGTCTTAAAATATTTAAATCTAAATTAGAACTATTTTGAGATATAAATAAAATTGTTAAATCTTTATGTCTTGAGATTAATAATAAATTGGATAATATTTTGTTTAGTGATGACATTGACTCACGAGAACTAAATTCTATTCCTGCTTCGTCTAATAATACTACTGAATTATTTGGAATATTTTCTATTGAATCTATTGATAATATCCATGAAGGTAAGGTTTCTTTTTTAAAACCCATTGCGCACACACTTCTAGATGTTTTTGCTTTTATATTTTCTAATAATTTCATGCCTATTGCAGATTTACCTGTGCCTCTTGCTCCTAAGATTATACCTATTAAACTTCCTGAAGTCAATATATTGGATTCAAAAGTATCGAATGAACCTGTAATTTGTTTTAATTCTTGGAATTGAGAATATTTTGGATTATCTTTTTCAGATTTGAATATTGAAAATTTACTTGGAGATTTTGTTTCATTTGAGTTTTTTCTAGTTTCTTTTACTTCTGCACTTTTATTTAATCTATCTCTAATTTTTAGAACCAGCCAGGATATTCCGTGGCCTATGCCTAGTAAAATATGATATATTCCTTTTAATAGTAAATAAACTATCTTAAACGGCAATACAATTATTTGTCCTAAATAATAAAAAAAGTATTTTTTCTTCTTGGCCATAAATATTAATATAATGAAAAGACTTTAAAGCTATCCCTAACCAACAAGTGGAACTTCTGGTGTTTTTCTTATTTCTATAGCTGCTTGTTTTTCTGTTCTGTAAAGGTATTTTGCTTCAGATCTTATTGCGTCAAACTGTAAAGATGATTGAGGAACTCTTGTGGCTTCAAATAAACAAGAGAATGTAGGTCTTGATTTAAAAAAATCTATACAGTCTTTTTTAGATAAAGCTAAGGACGTTAAAGTGTCTGTGCTACAATCTTGATTTACTTTTGCTAATAGTTCTGGTCTTAATTCATAAATCTTGAATTGATCTTCTCCTGGGCCAATATAATCAAAGTCGCATTTTGAACCTTGTATATTAAAATTTGCATCTCCTTCTAGAACTAAGTCTAGGTCTCTTGTTGAAGGAACTTGTAATGTTAAAGATTCTAGTTTTTCTAAATTACCTGGCCAACCAATATTTGGACTTAATTGAGCAGTCAAAATATAAGGAGTATTATCTGTAAATGGCTGCGGCAAGTCTATGTTTACTCCTAAATTAATTGGGCCTGCAGTAGATTTAGACCTAGATCTTCCTTTTGAATCAACTTGACCATTTATTCCATAATAATCAAAAGCATTTTTTCCTTCTAAACTTAGCAGAGTATTTTTGTCTAAGAACCATAACTTTTGTGTTGCCTGTGTTGTAAACCTATAATTTACTACCAATGTTGCAATTTTTGCAATCCTTGATTTGTCTGCTTTAAAATTTGGATCTGGAGGGAAAGTACATCTTGCTTGAAATTCTGCATTGTAATTTTTTGGTATTACAGCTGTATTCCCTGAAGCAGTATTCCCAAATAATTGGGCTGGGATTGGACGTTCATTTCTATAGCCTTCTAAAGTACAATAGGCTGCAATTGTTGTATCGTCTGTTAAACTTGATGCTGCAATTGAGCCAGTTAGTTTTACATCTGAACCTTCCATAAATAAATTAGATGTTGCTTCAAAATTTGTTATTTTTACACCTAAATCTGGATTTTCTGCATTAGCTTCAACTTCTGATGAGAATGAATCTGAATAAGCTTTGCCTTCCCATAAGTCTGCCAATTCTGGAGAAAATTGGGCTATGCTATTTCCTATAAAACTACGTGGAGCTTGAGTTGCAACTTGAATATGAGTTACAGCTACGCCTGCTGAGCCTTGCTGCTGGTAATTATAAGCAAGTTTTCCTATAGCAAATAACAGAAAACCTACAGCTGCAATTATGATTACTACAAAAATCCATTTTAAAAAATAATGCCATATAAATTTAGGTATTGCAAGAATTAATTCTAAAAGTGTAGTCTGACCAGGACTTCTAGCTGCAGGTGCAGAAGCTGTAGCCATTATCGCCTTACTCCAAACTTACCTTTAAGTTGTTTATAGTTATTGTGTTGCTTGGAATTATTCTTAAGAAGTTTGTACCAGAAACAACTAAGTCAGTTATATCTCTTGAAAATGAATTATCATTTGTATTAACTAAAACTTCATTATTGTTAATATCTAATCTTGCATTTTTTGCTTTATTTTCCTGCAAAAAGAATAAATCTAATTTAACAACCCTGTCTCCAGATTTTACTTTATTGAATTCTTTTGTTGGAACACTAAATTGGTATGTCTGGAATTTTGTTTCTGAGGTTTGTGTTAATAAGTTTATTTGATTGAATGAAAAATCTCCTTCTTCCAGATTCATGGATAATGTGTTTTGTCCTTCTTGGAAAAATGAAGTATCAATTTCAAATTGCTGCTGAGTTGTTACACATACAATTCTCAATGATTCTGCTCTTCTACCGTTTACATTTATATCCAATAAAGCAGTTTGCTTTTCTAGTCTAGCATTACAAACTTGTGTGTAACTTAATGTAGCCTTAGATAAAGTTGATTTTTCTCCAGGAGATAAAGTAAATGATCTGTCTTCTTTTGCATTTGTTCTTTCAAATTCTTGTTTTAATAAAATATTTTTCAAATTAATTGAATTTGTCTGCCAGAATAATATTCCAGGGCCTGATGTACTTAATTCTAATTCGTTTTCTGATTGCAATAAGTTACTGTCTAATTCTATTACTTGCGCTCCTAAATCTAATACTTCAGAATAAACTGTCCTTCCGTTTAATTTTATTCTTAATTCTCCACCTGAAGTTTTATCTACGAAAAAATTTAAAGCTACACTTTTAGTATTTTTTACATCATCAGTTTTAAATTTTAATACTGGACTAGAAGATGAAAATAGACCACTTTTAATAACTAAATTTTGAGCTAATGTGTCTAGATTCGGTTCAGTTTTAACAAATAAATTCATAGATGGTATTGGATGTGATGAACCGAAATCTTTTGAAGGTGATAAAACTCCTGGAGAGACTGCTAATAATTCTACTTGGGCATTTGTTGTTGAGGTCGTAGATTGTTGATCAACTGTTTGAGGTTCTAAAATTTTAGCTCTTTCTTCTGGAGAAATAAATAGGATATATAAAACCATAAATAAGGCTATTACAATTAAGACTACAGCTATTGCTGTACCTTCCTGACCTTTTTTATTATGCATACTATTATTATAATTAATTGATATTTAAAGGTTTTGAAGAGATTAGATTGCCTTGGTTATAAATTTCATTAGTCTTGGTTCTTTTGAAAGCATTTTAAATACAAATTTGCTAGGGAAATCTCTTACATTTTCAGTTAAAAGATTCTTTAATTTATCTTGTGAGAAGTAATAAACTAACTTGTTGTAATCTTCATGGGAGAATTTACATAAAGTATTTCTTATTCTTAGATTTAACCATAGGTCTAAACCTAACTTCTTCTTCCATAATTTTTCATAATCTTTCTTTTCATGAATTGCTTTTGCTAATTCTTCTGCTGCTAATAAAGAGAATAAAATTCCTCCATGTGTCGCTGCCTTGCACTGAGTTGCTGCGTCGCCTATTAAGTATACTTTGTCTGTCTGTGTTTTAGCTTTTGGATTGTATAATGGAATCATGCCTGATTGATAATTTATTATTTCTGCATTTAATTTTTTAATTAATCTATTGAAGTCGTCTTTTTTATTTGTTTCAGATACTATACCAATTCTTGAAGTATATTCATCTTCCGGGATTGACCAGCCGAATTCCCCATAACCTAAGTAAATATCTACTCTTGATTTGTCATCATTCCTAATTTTACATCTTGCCTGTAAACCTGTAATATATTTTCTTTTATCAAACAAATTTGCTGCTTGTGCTACTCTTGAAAATGGACCATCTGCTCCAATTAAGATATTTGTATTTTCTGTTTTACCTTTCTCAAATTTTAATTTTAATTCATCTTTGTTGAAATGATCATAAGTTTTAAATCTGTGGTTTAATTTAAATTTTGTACCTGCTTTTTCTGCTAAATTTGCTAAGTATTTATCTAATTCTCCACGATCATAAACATAATCTGGCTTAATGTTAACTTCGAATGAACTATTATTTGGAGAAATAAATCTTACTCTTTTTATTCTGTTAATTATAATATCATTTTTAATTTTTATTAAATTATCAATAGCCGGAGTAACTACACCAGAACACTGAATTGGATTTCCAATTTCATCCCCTTCTTCATAGACTGTAACTTCGTGTCCTTTTTTAGATAATAAATATGCTGTGTAACTTCCTGCTGGGCCTGCACCTATAATTGAAATCATTATAGAATTAATTTAGAGAAGATTTATAAAAGTTATTATTTATTGCCTTACTCTTCTTTCTAATGTTTTTTCTTTTGGAGAAATTTTTGCGATACGTACCCCAAGCCCATCGTAAGCTAACCCAGGCCCCCTACCGAGGTCCAAGCTAGGCCAAGAGTCATTCCCGTCACGAACGGCAGCGGTAACATTTCTCTTTTCCATTATTGCAAATTCTACATAATAACGAGCCCCATCAAATCTATCATTTGGTCTATCGCCAACTTCACTAGGCAGTCCGGTTTGTTCATCTAAGTTCTGAATATAACCATCACGCTTAGGCAGCCATGGAGCTGGAGTAACTTCTAAATCATAAAAAGGTAAATCAAATTCTGTATGAACTTTTGAAACATTAACAACGAAAGGATTATCACTTAACAAATTATGAACTTGTGTGCTTGTCCATCTTCCATATCCTCCATCTCCCATTTTAGAACTTACACTTTCATAATACCCTTTTAATTTAGGATCATCTTGATGTGTTTTAGTATGCAAATAAGCACGCCAGTCTTCAGCTAAAGACATAACAAAACCCCCAGATTTTTGAGCTTCTCTAATTGCTTGATATTGATTAATATAAACTAAAGTTTTTCCGCTTCTTTGCAATTCATGAGTCTGAACAATCATTCCTACTTTTCTACCTAATGGAACAAAAGCTTCATCATGTTTCAAATTTCTTGGAATTGATATTACCATAAAAATTACAATAGAGAAAATAATTTAAAGGTAGCGATTCTATGACTCATATGGTGATAATATATTTCTTTTTAGTAATTAGCCTATTGTGGTTAATATTTGCTACTGTTACAGATATTAAAAAAAGAGAAGTGCCTGATTGGTTAAGTTATAGTTTAATTGGCATTGGATTGGGAACAAGATTAATTTATTCTTTGATGTATAATGAATATAGTTTTATTTTATATGGTTTAGCTGGATTATTCATATGTTTATTATTTGGAAATTTAATGTACTATACAAAACAATGGGGTGGGGGAGATGCAAAATTATTAATGGGTTTGGGAGCTTTATTTGCAGATTATAGGATTATTTATGCTAGTTTTAATATTCCATTTTTACTTATTTTAATTATAAATATATTTTTTGCTGGAAGCATTTATGGGATAATTTATAGTGCTTATTTGGCAATAAAAAACAAAGACAAATTTATGAAAAAATGGAGAGAAAGAAAACAGCATGGATTATTATTGGCTGGTGCGTTTGGAATTTTAATGGCAATAGTAAGTTACTTTTTATTTGATGGCTTTTATCAAATATTTGGCATTGTTTCTGGGTTATTATTTATTGTATTATATTTTTTAATAATTTTTATAAAAATAGTAGAAGATACTTGTATGTACAAACAAAGAAGTCTAGATAAATTAATAGAAGGAGACTGGCTTGTTAAAGATGTTTTAATTAAAGGTAAATTAATAGTTAAGGTAAGAGGTTTGGGTTTAACTAAGAAAGACATTCAGATATTGAAAAAATATAAAGTGAAAAGTTTATTGATTAAAGATGGAATTCCTTTTGTTCCGGGATTTTTAATAGGATTGATAATTACAATAATAATTGGTTCTCTTTAAGGAATATACCTCTTTTTTATTCTTTTATCTAAATCTTTTGGAGGTTCTATCTTTGGTTCAACTTTCTTTTCTTGAGGTATTGCATCTAAAATATTTTGCTGTAATTTTTTTAAATCTGATTCTTCAATTTTGTTTTGTTTCCAAGAGATATTTACATTATCATTTTTTTGTCTTGGTATAAAATTTATTACTAAATGTTCAAATTTATTCCCTGAATGTGGGCCATCTGAAATTAATATATTGGAACTTTGGGATAATGTTAATAGTGATGTTTCTAATTTTTTTAATATTCTAGGTAAACTTTCTAATTCATCATTGTTTAACATTGGGAATATTGCTATGTGTCTTTTTGGGAATAATAAAATATGACCTGGATTTGCTGGGTTTATTTCTAATACTGCTAAGAAAAATGGATCTTCATAAACTCTTGTGGTTTGTATTTTATTTTCAGCCATTAAACAAAATGGACATTGCGCTGGCTGCTGTTCAAATTGTGACATTACTTCTTTTAATTTGTGTTCACGATCTTCCTCAGGCAAACTAGAGATGTATTGCTGTATTTCCTCTAATTGTTCTTTTGATAATTTTTGCATGATAAATCTTATTTTATAGAATTAATAAAGATTTTCTTTAACCTATAGCTCTTCTCATATCTATAACACTAGAACTTGAAACACCTTCAATTTGTGAAACTTCATCACTAATTTCATCTGAACCTTTTGATTCATCTATAATAAATATTAATTTTAAAGCATTTAAGCCAAAAGCAATGGGCTCTAATTCATCTTTATTTAATAAATCTCCGCCATACTTTGTAACTATAACTTTTATTTTCTGCCTTATTAAATTTAAATCTACTTCTGTAGATTCAGGCATTATTTTTAAAGTTACAAACATCTTTGCCATGCTAAAAATTCTCCTGAATTTCAGCATATGAAAATTTTATTTTCACCATGTTATCAGGGTCCTGTAAAATTACATGATGGGCAAGAATACTTAGCAACTATTTTTCTACAATGAGAACATCTAACTATGTCTGCATTGCCGCATTTAGGGCATTTAAAGTTTATAGAGCCTGTAATATTAGTTACTCTTGTACTGCATGATGAGCATTTTAATTCATTCATAGATAGCGTTGATTTGAAAGTATTTATAAAGTTTGTGCAGGATATTACTTCTTTTGAATATATAAAAGCAAACAGTAATAAACTATTTATTTAATGATATTTTATGGCTAAAATTCTTTATGGGGTGTGCGGCATAGGTGCTGGACACTATGTAAGAAGTAAAATCTTAATAGAACACTTAAGTAAAGATAACGAAGTATTCATTCTCGGCGGATTATCTGCTTATGGATACCTTAAAGAATATTTTAAAAATGTTTATTGGATAGAAGGTTTAGAGTTTGCATTTAAAGATAATAAAGTATTGAGTTTAGGAACAATATTAAAAAATATTAAAAAGATATCTAAGAAGAATTATGACTTACTAAAAAAGGTAAAGGCTAAAATAGACAAATTTGAACCTGATTTAGTAATTTCAGATTTTGAACCATTTTCTATTTACTATGGAAAAGAAAATAAAATTAAAACAATAAGCTTTGATAATGAACATTATATAAATGAGGGGGAGTTTAGTTTTCCTAAAGAGTATAAATTAGACTATTTGAAAACAAAATTTATTATTAATTTTTATAAATCAGATAATTTGGTTGTGTACTTATTGCCTGGGCAAAAATTAAGAAATGAATCAAATGCAAAAATCGTTTTATCTTTAGTTAGAGACAGCATACTTAAAAGTAAAAGTAAAAAGGGAGATTATATTTTAGTTTATACCTCTATTGTAAATTATCATGGCCTATTTGAAGTTTTGAAAAAGTTTGATGAAAAATTTATTATATTTGGTTTACAAGATAATAAAGTGGATAAAAATCTAGTTTTTAGAACTTTTAGCAATACTGAATTTGATAAGGCATTAGTGAATTGCAAGGCAGTTATAACTTCTGGTGGGATTAATTTAATTAGTGAAGCCTTGTATTTAAAAAAACCGCTGCTTGTTATTCCTATAAAGAATCATTTTGAACAGATATTAAATTCTCTATTTGTGAAAGAAAATGGCTATGGGGAAATGTATGAAGATTTAAGTGAAGACAATTTAAAAGGATTTTTAAATAATTTAGATAAGTATAAAACTATAAACTATGTTCCTGGAAATAAACATTTGTTTAAGATTGTTGATAAGATTATTGAAGGTGTGAAAAAATGAATTTAGGTTCAATACTTGATTTGGCATATTTTTTATTGCCTGCAGCTATAGCTAATATGATTCCTGTATTTGTTAAACATAAATTTGATTATTTGAATTTACCATTAGATTTTGGAATAAAACTTGGTGGAAAAAGACTACTAGGAGAAAATAAAACTTTAAGAGGATTAATTTTTGCAATAATTGGGGCTATTATAACTGTTTATTTACAAATTATTTTATATGATTACAAATTATTTAGAAATTTAAGCATAGTGGATTACTCGCAAATTAATTTTCTTTTATTTGGATTTTTAACTGGATTTGGCGTAATGTTTGGAGATGCAATTGGAAGTTTTGTTAAAAGAAGATTAAATGTTGCACCTGGAAAACCTTTATTGTTTGTAGATCAAGTAAATTCTGTTGTTGGTTTAGGGATATTTGTTTTACCATTTTATTTGCGTTCATTTAAGGATTTTGTTTACTTGTTAATAATTTGGACTGTTGGACATTTTGTTCTTAAGTTTTTAGGATATTTATTTAAAGTTGATAGAGAAGCTATTTAGATAAACAATTTCACTAATTTGTCTAAATCTGGCTTTAGTTTTCTTCCAATTTCATGAACTGCCCCTATATCCTTGATTTCTCCTTTTGATTTTTCAGGAAAATTATCAATCATATTTACAGTATTATTCTACTTATTAATTTGTAATTATTTAGAAAAATAAAAAATAAAAAAATTTAGACGTCTTTTATACCAGACTCTTCGACATTGAAGATTATTTCTCCATCTGGCAAATGAGGACTATCAATAAGTTTTGCAACTCTTGTACCTTTTTTACCTTTTCTTAAGTAAATTCTTGTTGAAGAATTGTGGCCCACTATGTGCCCCCCAATTGCTGCTGTAGGATCTCCAAAAAATACATCAGGCCTAGACATTACTTGATTAGTTACATAAACAATTAGATTAT
>CAYNBR010000006.1:0-32507 GCA_964395935.1 Candidatus Woesearchaeota archaeon | reverse complement strand
CAGAATCGTGACTGGAGTTCAGACGTGTGTTCTTCCGATCTTAAATAATTTAAAATTTAATCTTACCATTCCCAATATCTAACATTTTCTTTATTTTAGCTAAGAAAATGTTAGATATTGGGAATGGTAAGATTAAATTTTAAATTATTTAATGCTTTTTTATTTGTTGAATTCCAGACTAAAGCATTTTCCCAAACTTTAAGCTAAATTAAACTCCAAGTCTCACCAATTCTGCCAAGAGTATTCTCTCTTTATACTTAAATTTATTTTAACCTTATTTTTATTTTCTAATAACTTATCTGCCATTTCAATAGGTGGCTTTTGAAACTTATATCATTTTTGGTTGTAGAATTTAATTTTTTTTAATATGCTTTCTTTTCCTTTCCAATCTAAACTATTTTCTAGAACCTCCTTAATATTTAAAACTGGGATAATTTTTATCAATTTTTTTTGTTCATCTGACAAGACTAAATCTTTTTCATTTGATTTGGGAATTATTACTTGTTTTAATCCTGCGCCTATTGCAGCTTCTACTTTTGCTGTAGCCCCCCCTATTGCTAAAACTTCGCCCCTAATTGACAATGAACCTGTCATGGCTGTGTCCTGTCTCACTGGAACATTCTTTAAAGCTGAAATTATTGCTATTGCTACAGCTATTGATGCAGAGTCACCTTCAACTCCACCGCCTGAAGTCTGCAGGAACTGAATAAAAATATCATGTTTTTCTTTTATATCTTCACCAAAAGTTTTTAGGATAATTGCTGAAACATTTTTTACTGCTTCTTTTGCTATTTCTCCTAATTGGCCGGTTGCTATGAACTCTGCTTTTTCTCCACCTTTAGTTACTTCAGATTCTATTGGCAAAACTAAGCCAGATAATGCTGCCCCTTGGCCTATAACTGCCAGGCCATTAACTCTTCCTATTCTTGTTCCTGTTGTGATTATTACTTCATATTTCTTTTTATTTTCTATATATTTATCTGCTAATTGCTGTTCTAAAGGTCTTGCAAATTTTTTTCCTTCAATAACTTGGTCTCTTGTAACAAATTTTGAATTATTTTCTAGGGCTACGTCACCTGCTGCTCTTACTAAGCCGCCTAGTTCTCTTAATCTTACTGTTAATTTTCCAGCTATGCCTGCCATTTTTCTAGCTTCATTTATTATTTCATCTACTGCTTCTTTTTGGAAATGTGGGATTTTTTTATCTTTGGTTACTTCTTGAGCCACAAATTGAATAATTTTATTTCTATTTTCAATATTATCATCCATGTTGTCGTTCATATAAACTTCATAGCCATAACCTCTAATTCTTGATCTTAATGCTGGGTGCATTTTTTCTATCGTTTCTAGGTTTCCAGCAGCCATTAAAATAAAATCTGTTGGAACTGGTTCTGTTGAGACCATTGCTCCGCTAGAACGTTCAGATTGGCCAGTAATTCTATATCTTTTTTCTTGCAGAGAGGTTAATAGTTCTTGTTGTGAGTGCGGGTCTAATAATCCAATTTCATCTATAAATAAAACTCCGCCATTTGCTTTATGTATAAAACCTGAGATGATTCTTTCATGTGCTGGTGTGCCTAAACCTCCGCTTTGTAGAGGATCATGTAAACAATCTCCTAATAATGCACCTGAATGAGAACCGGTAGCATCAATAAAAGGCGCTGTTTTTTGTTCTGAATTATCAATTAGTAATTTGGGAACTTTTACTTTGTTTGCACCCATTCTTCTGTTTAGACTTAAGAAAATTGCGAAAGCTGCTAAAAAAATCATTGAACCTATTAAAGATGCTGCTGCTAAAATATCTCCGTATTGTTTTCTAATCCACCAAGGAGTAATAAGTGTAATAATTACTAAAATGAAGAAGATAATATTTTGATTTTTATTTGAACCTAGGTTTTGTAATTTTAATTTATTTACTAATTCTTTTCCTTTGCCTTTTGGTAAAACTCTGATTAAAGGATTATTTTCATCTTGTTCATTTGGTAAACATAAAACGTCTGTTAATTTTGTTATTGAGACATTTTCTGCTAAGGCTTGACCGAGCATCGACTTACCAGTTCCTGGTTCACCTATTAATAACACATTACGACGCTGCAAGGCTGCTTTTTTTATGATTTTTAAACCATTACTCTGGCCTATGATTTGTTCTGTAATATTTTTAGAAACTTTTATTTCTGAAGTATTTTTATAATTTAGTTCTTTTTCCATTTTAGTAATAAATAAGAAGAGAATTTAAAAATGTATTGGTTATAAAATATAATTAATTCTTAGGTTTCTAGCTAAAAAGTCTATAAAACTAAGATTTCCTTTCCTTGTTTTTAATCTATTCATTGAATATAAAGTCCCAATTATATTCTGAATAAACTTTTTTAGCTTCGCTAAATTCTTCTGGTTTGTATTTTTCTTCTAAAGCTTTTAGAACTTTTGCAGCTATTTTTATTTCTTCTTTTAATTCTATATTTGCTACAAATTCTTTGTCATTCATCAAATTTCTAAGAATTATTGCTGTTAAAATTCTTTTCTATAGTTGATTTTCCTATTTTTAAGCTAAAGTTTATAGAAATATGTATTTAATTCATTTTAGAATATTAATAAAAAAATTAAATTATTTCTTCTTCTGCTACAACAATAAAGTCACCTAAAGCAACTACAGCTGTGTAAGGTAATAAAACTTCGCCTTGTTTAGTTTTTTCTAAATCCAAGCCTTCACAATAACTCGTAGCATTCTTTAAAGCTATTTGAAGTATTTCACCGGTTCTAGTTTCAAAAACTAAGTTACTTACTTCGCCGAAGACTTTACCGCTTTTAGATACGACTTTTTTACCAATAACGTGCCTAGAATATCTTTTATCTTCATCCATTTTATTAGTTTATATTGAAGCTTATTTATAAATATTTGTATTTTTTAACTTGAATTTTAGAATGATTTTATTGTTAAATTTTAAACCTTAATTTCTTGTGGACACCCACACCCTTTGATTGCATATGGAATATAATAATAGATTTTCTATTGGAATTATGTTAATTTGCTGTTTTAGTTTAGTTTAGTTAAAAATTTTAAAAAATAATCAAATTTTGTCTTTTTTTATGTTTTATTATTTAAGTTTTTCTATTATATATTATATATATTATAATCTTTATATTATTATATTATATTCTCTACTGGAAATTATGGTGTTACTTTTTAGTTGAAACTTGAAATTTAGGTTAAATTTCTTAAAAATAGTTTTCCATCGGAAGTAGTGGTGTAGGTGTATATATTATAATATGAAAATCTTTATATCTTTGAATAAAATTACTAAAACTATGAGTGGTGATAGTTTAAACAAATTCTTTACAGGTTACTTAGAGAAACAACCTTTGTTTTCTAATAAAAAAGTTTTACAGTCAAATTATACTCCAGAAATGATCCCCCATAGAGAAGAACAAATAAATTATATTGCAGGGGTATTGGCTCCGTGTTTAAGATTAGAAAAACCTTCAAATCTTTTTCTCTACGGAAAAACTGGAACCGGAAAAACAGTTGTTAGTAAATATGTTACATCTCAAATTTTAAAAGTTGCTACTGAAAAAAATTTAGGAATAGAAATTGTTTATTTAAATTGTAAATTGAAGAGAGTAGCTGATACTGAATATAGGTTAATCGTACAATTAGCTAAAGAATTTGGATTAGAGATTCCAGCTACAGGGTTGCCTACAGATGAAGTTTATAAATTATTTATTAAACATTTAGAATTACATAAAAGGTTAGTTATATTAATTTTAGATGAGATTGATCAACTTGTTAAAAAAGCAGGAGATGAAATTCTTTATAATTTAACTAGAATTAATTCAGAACTTAAAAATGTTGAGCTAGCTGTAATTGGGATTTCTAATGATTTATTATTTATGGATAATATTGATCCTAGAGTTAAAAGTTCTTTAAGTGAAGAAGAATTAGTATTTGCGCCATATAATGCTGTACAAATTCAAGATATTTTAAGAGAGAGATCTAAATTGGCTTTTAGAAAAGGAGTTGTGCAGGAAGGAGTAATTGAAAAATGTGCTGCTTATGCGGCTAGAGAACATGGAGATGCTAGAAGAGCTTTAGAATTATTAAGGGTGTCTGGAGAATTAGCAGAAAGAAGAGGAGAAATGAAGATCGCTATAAAAGATATCGATGATGCTGAAGAAAAAATTGAGAAAGATAAAATTTTAGATGTTGTACATACACAACCAAAACAATTCCAACTTACTTTGTTAGCAGTATTAAATTTATGTGATAAAGCAGATGGGCCCTTATTTACGGGAGATGTTTATGAAATTTATAAAGAATTATGTGGCAGCGTAAATTTAAAGGCACTAACACAAAGGAGAGTTTCAGATATAATTGCAGAATTAGATATGCTTGGAATAATTAATGCTAAAGTTATTTCAAAGGGAAGATATGGCAGGACTAAAGAAATAAAAATGGCTATTCCCATTTCAACAGTCCCAGCGATAAGACAGATATTAAAAGAAGGCCTTAATTTATGACCACATGGACAAAACAGAAGTTTTAAGGAAATTTTTAGAATATGGGGTTTTAGTTAGTCCTGACCTTTTTAATGGTGTTCCTGAGGATTTTGATTATAATTCTTTTTTTACAAAGGCAAGACAAAAATTACAAACAGACTCTTTTATTTTAGATTCGGAATTAAAAGAATTTTTGGATAATAAAATTAGTGAAAACTCTTCAGGAGCAATGGTTCTTGAAGAAATTAGACTTATAGAAGCAAAAAAAGAGGAAATTAATTTTGGAAGAGTTATTATAAAAAAGTCTTATGATAAAGAAGTAAAGAAAAAAGACGTACAATCTTTTGTAAATTATTTTAGAAGAAGATATGATTCTTTAAGGAAAATCTTGTTGAATAGACAGGATTTACAAGAGAGTATTTCTATTAGTAGATTGGCTAGAAAAGAAGAAAGGCAGAGTGTTAGTATAATTGGGTTAGTTTTAAATAAAAATGAAACTAAAAATGGAAATATAAAAATTACTTTGGAAGACCCTACAGGAACTATTGATGTTTTAATAAATAAAAATAAACAAGAAATATTTGATATGGCCAATGATTTAGTATTAGATGAAATAATTGGCATAACCGGTGTTACTGGAAATAAAATTGTTTTTTGTAATAATATATTTTTACCTGAAATTCCAATTAATCACGAATTAAAAAAATCGCCAACTGAAGGTTATGCTGTTTTTATAAGTGATATCCATTTCGGTATCAAAAACTTCTTAGGAGAAGATTTTATGAAATTTTTATCTTGGTTAAATGGTGAATTCGGGAATAAACAACAAAGAGATGTTGCGAATAAAGTGAAGTATTTATTTATTACAGGAGATGTTGTTGAAGGTGTTGGTATCTATCCTGGACAGGAAAATGATTTAAGTATTAAAGATATTTATGCGCAGTATGATGAAGCTGCCAGGTATTTAAAATTGGTTCCTGAAAGAATAAAAGTTATTGTTTGCGGGGGCAATCATGATGCAATAAGGATGTCTGAACCACAACCCTTATTTGCTAGGGAAATGGCTAAGGGGTTTTACGAATTGCCTAATTTTATAATGGTTAGTAATCCTGCTATTGTAAATATTGATTCTAGTGAAGATTTCCCAGGGCTTGATGTTTTAATGTATCATGGTTTTAGTTTTCCTTATTTTTCTGAAAATGTACCCAGTATAAGAAGTAAAGGGGGAATGAAGAGGTGTGATTTGATAATGAAATTTTTATTACAAAGAAGACATCTTGCTCCTTCTCACGGGGCTACACTTTATGTTCCTGATCCTGAAGAAGATAGTTTGGTTATAGATACAATTCCAGATGTTTTTGTTTCTGGGCATATACATCAAATTCTTGTTGGAGGTTATAGGAATGTTTCTTTAATTAATAGTTCTTGCTGGGTTGTTCAGAGTGAAGATAATGCTAAAAGAGGGATAATTCCTGAGCCGGCTAAAATTCCAATTATGAATTTACAAACCAGGGAAGTTAAGATTATGAATTTTTTAAGTGATGGTGTTAAGGTTTTAGTTGAAGATAGGATTCCTAAAAATGGCTGAAATGAACAAATTAATGGAAGATTATTTCTTAGGTATTGATAATTCTATTGCTGTTTGCTATGATGTTGCTAATAAGGCGAGAGCTAAAGGTTTTGATCCAGATACTAAGGTTGAAATTCCTTTAGCTAAAAACATGGCAGAAAGAGTTGAGGGATTAATTGCCGTTGCAGCTTCACAAATTAGAGGGAGTGGCGTTAGTCAGAGAATAAGAGAATTAGAAGAACAATTCGGAAGACAAAACTGGAAAATTGCTTTTTTAATTGCTGAAGAAATTGTTAATGAAAAATTTTGCAAATTTAAAGAAAAAAAAGAAGCTATAGAAATTTCTTTGAGAACTGCTTTAGCTTATATTACTAATGGGGTTGTGTCTTCTCCTTTAGAAGGTTTTGTTAGATTAGAACTTAAAAAAAGAAGAGATGATGGTAAAGAATATTTTTGTTTATATTTTGGGGGGCCAATAAGGAGTGCAGGAACTACTGCTACTTGTATATTTTTAGCTGCTGCAGATTATATAAGAATAAAGTGCGGTTATGCAGCTTATGATCCGACAGAAGAAGAAATTAAAAGAACTTTTAGTGAATTGGAACATTTTCATGATAGAATAACAAATTTACAATATTTTCCTTCTGAAAAGGAGGCTGAATTTATTACAAGACATTTGCCAATACAAATCGATGGGGATGCAAGTGAGAAGATAGATGTACCCAATTATAAAGATTTACCAAGAGTTTCTACAAATAAATTAAGAAATGGCTTTTGTTTGGTTATGGCTGAAGGTTTATGTCAGAAGTTTGCTAAATTTTGGAATAAATTTTCTAAGTGGAATGTTGAAATGGGAATGGAACATTGGAAATTTTTAGAAGAATATGTGAGATTACAAAAAGAAATAAGGGCTAAAGGTTCGATTAAAAAAGAAGGCGGGGCTAAAATAGTTCCGGATTATAATTTTATAAAAGATCTAGTTGCTGGAAGGCCTGTGTTGGGATATCCGTTAAGAACGGGGGCATTTAGAATTCGACTCGGGAGGGCTAGAACTACTGGATTGAGTGATGATGCAATACATCCAGCCACAATGGTAATATTAGATGATTTTATTGCTTACGGTACGCAGTTAAAAACCGAGAGGCCTGGAAAAAGTACCACAATTAGTGTTTGTGATAATATTGAAGGTCCAATTGTTAAATTAAAAAATGGAAATGTAGTTTTTCTTGAAACTGAAGAAGAGGCTAGAAGTGTTGTAAAAGATGTGCAAGAAATAATTTTTATGGGTGATATTTTAATTAATTATGGTTATTTTTTGAATAGGGGACATATTTTAGCACCTATGGGATATAATGAAGATTGGTGGGCTTTAGAATTAGATAAGGCTGTTGGCAAAAATAAAGAAGTTTATTTAGATTTAATTAATAAACCAAATAATGTAAAAATCAATTGTGAAGCTGCAATTGCTTTGAGTAAAGAATATAGTTTTCCATTACATCCAAAATATACTCTTCATTTTGCAGATTTAACTTTGGAGCAATTTAAACAGTTAATTGAGTGGTTAAATTATGGTGTTGTTAAACCTGATAAAATTATATTGCCAATAATAAATGATCTTTCACCTAAGAGGGTTTTAGAATTACTCGGTTGCCCTCATATTGTTGCAAATAATGAGTATGTGGTTATTGAAAATGATTGGGCTTTGGCATTGAGGGTTAGTTTGGGATTCCTTAATTCTGATTTTGATTTTGAGAAAATAAAGAATGAAATTGTTGAGAACTCTAATGTTTTAGAAATTGTAAATAAAATTAGTGAAGTTAAGCTTAGAAATAAATCTGGATTATACATTGGTTCTAGAATGGGAAGACCTGAAAAAGCTAAAATGAGAAAGTTAACTGGAAGTCCACATGCTTTATTTCCAGTTGGTAAAGAGGGTGGGAGATTAAGGTGTTTTCAAGCTGCCCTGGAGAAAGGCAAGGTTAAGGCACAGTTTACAAATTTAATATGTAAAACCTGCAATATAAATTCTGTTTATTTTAAATGCCATAAATGTGGGAATAAAACTGAAGCTATATTTTCTTGCAGACAATGCGAAGATAAAAGTGGCAAGTGCGGGCATGAAACTGTTATAAACTATGTAGATATGGAAATAAATATTAAAGAATATTTTGATGATGCCTTAAGAAAATTAGGAACTAATAATTATCCAGAACTAATTAAGGGTGTTAGGGGAACTGCTAATAAAGACCACATTCCTGAAAATTTAATCAAAGGTATTTTAAGAGCTGTAAACAATATTCATGTAAATAAAGATGGAACAACGAGATATGATATGACTGAGATGAGTATTACCCATTTCAAACCAAAAGAGATTTTTACAAATATTAATATATTAAAAAACTTAGGATATGCTCATGATATTTATGGAAATGAATTAGTTAGTGAGGAACAAATATTAGAATTAAGATGCCAGGATTTAATATTGCCTTCATGTCCTGAAAGTTTAGATGAAGGGGCAGATTATATACTTTCTAGGGTTGCTAATTTCATTGATGATTTACTTGAGAAATTATATGGGTTACCCCGGTTTTATAATCTTAGGAAAAAAGAAGATATTGTAGGACATTTAGTTGTTGGATTGAGTCCACATACCGCTGCAGGTATTGTTGGAAGAATAATTGGATTTTCTAAAACTCAAGTTATGCTAGCCAGTCCTTTATTTCACAGTATTATGAGAAGAGACGCTGACGGCGATGAGGCTTGTATAATCTTAATGATGGATGCATTAATTAATTTTTCTCCTAAATTACTTAGTGATCATAGGGGTGCAACACAGGATGAACCCTTAGTCTTAAGTTCAATGATAATTCCTGCTGAAGTTGATGACATGGTTTTTGACATGGATATTGTATGGAAATATCCTTTAGAATTATATGAGGCTTGTATGGAATATAAACAGCCGCATGAAGTTAATATTAAAACTTTGAAAAGTGAACTTGGTAAAGAAGGACAATATGCTGGTTGGGGATTTACTCATGATACTACAAATATTAATGCTGGTGTGAGATGCAGCAGTTATAAAACTATACCCACAATGCAGGAGAAAGTTGAGAAACAAATGCTTTTAGGTGATAAAATTAGAGCCATTGATGTTGCTGATGTTGCTAGATTGGTTATTGAAAGACATTTTATTAGAGACATTAAAGGCAATTTAAGAAAGTTTTCACAGCAACAATTTAGGTGTGTTAGCTGCAATGAAAAATATAGGAGGCCGCCATTAAAAGGAAGTTGTACTAAATGCGGGGGGAATATATTATTTACAATTTCACATGGAAGTATTATTAAATATTTAGAAGCTAGTATGAGTTTGGCTGATAAATATAATGTTCCTAGTTATTTAAAACAAACTTTGGAATTGGCTAAACAAAGAATTGATATGCTGTTTGGTAAAGAGAAAGATAAACAAGAAGGTTTGGGAAGATGGTTTGAAACTGCTAAAGCTACTTAAAGTTTATTTAAACATTTTTTGCAAATCCAATAAAAATTATTTTCATCACTGTAGGATTCATTCTCTCAATTTTTCAAATCTGAAATTTCTATATTGCATATTTCGCAATGATTATGGCTCCAATTTTTATTATCTTTTGGTTGGGCCCATTTTTTTAATCTTAATTTCTTTTCTTTTAGTTCTTTTTTTAAATCTTCAATATTCATATATTTTTCTTTGATTTAGTCTTAATAAATTATTCTATAATAAAAAATACAAAATAATTGGTAATATTAAAGTCCCCATCATATGAATCCTTTCTATTTCTGTTAATAAACAAAATATTCCAACTAGTGTGGAAGTTATTATTACTAATATTCCTAATGGGCCGGAAATAAATATTGTTAATATAAAAATAATTAAAATAATTGATGATGCTAAAACTTTGTAATTTATCTTTGGGATTAATCTTGAAAATACTTTCTCTAAATTTAAGGTTAATAATATTGCTATAAACGCCGTAACTAAAGTTACTGCTGTGAAATAAACTAAATGGATTTTATTTATTGTTATTATATTTGATAGCGTTACTATAACTCCATTTCTTGCCTTTTCTATAGAATATAATGCTATAATGCTCATAAACATTGAAATTGTATTTATTGAATTGTTGATAATTATGTAATCTTTTTCATCTTCTATTTCTGTTATCGTAGAAGCTACTGCTGTTGTGTGTGAAGATGTTAAACCTGGTAAGAAGCTTGTCAATAATGAAGATATAATTGCTGAAATTATATTTTTTGCCAATTTTAAGTTACTAATTTTTATTTTTAAATCTCTTATTTGTTCTGGGATTTTTATTTTATTTTTTATGCTTAATATTAATCCACTTATCCCAAATAAACCCGATAATAATGGGAATAAAGGTTGTTGTAAGGTTTTTAATGAGAAAACTACAATGCCTAATGTCCCGGCTAAGGTGAATATTGTTAATGCTAATTTTTTATTTTTACTTTTTTTCATAATTAAGAAACTTATTCCTATTAGAATATAAGGTATATAACTTTTTATCAATGGGTATACTTTTGAAGTTGCTTCTATAATTAATGGTGTTGCTAAAATAGTAAATATTAAACCTAGAAAACTGCCAATTAATGCCAGTTTTATTGATTCTGTCGCTCTCCCTTCTAATAGTAATTTATGACTCGGTAAAATTGTTAATGCATTGTCTGCATCTGCTACGCCTAGAAATGTTGAAGGGATGATATCTAAGAATGTGTGAGTTATGGCCATTGAAATTAATGATGTTGCTATATATAATGCTGGAAAATACTTTAGTAATTTTTCAGATGAAACTAAGATTATTGCAGATACTAAGTTTATGTGAATCCCTGGTGCTAAGCCTGTAAGTATTCCTAAAATAATTCCTATTAAAATTGAGATAAAAATTTCTATTAACATGTTTATTATTTTATTTTAGAATTAATATTAGTTGCTTGTAGGATTTGCCAATTTTTTGTAAACTTTTCAGAAATTGTGAAAATTATTCTATAATCCGAACGCTAGCTTTTTAAGTTTTTCTAATAGTCTTTAACTATGAAAATAAAACAAATTTCAAGTGAAGAACAAGTGTATGGTATTATTGGAGATGGTGTGTTTAGAGGTACTTGTAATTTTCACTTATCCCAAGAAATTGGATTCTGGACAAGAGGCGAATCAGATCCTATTGCGAAGCCAGTTTTACTTTCACAGGGTCGTTATTGGACATATGACCCTTCGTATGCAATTAGTTTTGCTTACATAAGAGCATTAGAAACACGGACTGCTCCAATTGTTATTTGTAAAACTGAAAATTTTGAAAAAGGAGGATTAAATTATTTAGATGAACTTAAATTAATTGTTCTTAACAAAGCTATTGGTTTGGATGCTTTGATGGAATTTTATAAAAATAATTTAGATAGGTTTCCTGAAAGTAATAGACTGAATCCTGTCTATGTTTATGAATCATTGAGATCCCAATTTGAAGGTTATCAAAGACTTAGAGCTGAAAAGGCGAAATCAATTAGATCACATTAAATTTTCTTCTATAAACATAACCATTTCTTGATTCCCAGATTTTTTGAAAGCTTTCAAAGAATTTTCTACATCTGGGATTTGCATAAATAGATTTCCGACTTTGTCTAGATTCTCTTTATCATCTGCGTAGAAGAAAGCATAAAATGCTTCGTAAGGCAGATTATTTTTTAAACATACATTTCCAGTTTCGATTAATTTATTCTTATTTCCTGTTAAAGCAAATACTTTTATAGCATTTAAAAAATTCCCATGAGTTACATAAGTTGCAGCAGTTTTATCAAATTCTGTTTTTAAACTTTCTGAGAAAGCGGCAGTATTTATCTGGCTTATATCTTTAGATATTAAATTTTTAAGAACTAAATTAAAATCTTCCATTTATACATAGACTTTAGATGCAAAGTCTTTATCGCCGAAGTTTTCTCTTATGAACTGTACCATCATTGTGTTTTCTGCAGCTTCAAAAGCTCTTAATGCATTTGCCAATAAACCCATTTTCATAAATTCTTCAGCTACAATGTTTAATTTTCCTTTTTCTCCAGCTAATTCATAAGATTTAGCAGATAAAACATATTGTTTGTCTTTAAAGCATCTATCTCCAAGATTTAATAATTTTGATTTGTTGTCTAATGCACTGAAAACTTCAATTGCAAATTCTATTTTCCCCTTGTCCATGCAATAATCGCCAACACTATTTAATTTGTCTTGATTGCTAACAATTTTGTATGCTGCAATAGCTTCTGCTATGTGTCCTTCTTCTAAACATTTATCCCCAGTTTTCATTAATTTGTCTTTTTCATCTGCCATTTTGTAGGCTTCAATTGCATAAGAAAATAAACCCATTCTCGCGTGATCATCACCAATTTCAATTAATCTTTGTTTGTTTCCAGTCATTTTGAAAATTTTCATCGCATCATTTACTTGATTTCTTTTTATGTATTCTTCTGCTACAGCATTTAGAAGTTCTCTTTTTTTCTCTTCTGAAAACATAGATAAATTAATATTTTCTAAACCTCTTTTCATTAAGGCAGGAATAACTTTGCTAAAAGGATTATCTTCGAATTTTGCAGATTCTTCTACCATTCTTGATACATCTCTTTTTATATGTTCCATTTTAATAGTAGTTGTTTTTACTGCTTTAAATATTTTGTGTGTTTGAGTTATATTTGCTGTGATTTATAGTTTCTACAGTCTATTATGAAATAACTTTTATTAAATCACCACTCACTTGTAGTTCATTATTATATTTTGTAACATGGCCTTCAACTTCAACTATTGAACCTTTATTTATTTTTAAATCATTTTTGTAAAGAACTACATTTATGTTGCCTGTATTATCTTGAACTTGGAATATCTGCATTAAGTTATTCAATCTTATTGGAGTCACTATGCCTTTTATTTTCACATTATTGCCTAAAATCCCTTCATCTATTGAACTTATTGAAGAATTGTCTAATGACAGTTTATCTGATAATACTATTAATATTGAAATTCCAACTAAAGCTAGAATAAAACTGACTTTTAATAGCAGTGAATCATCCATTTTAATATTAAATGGTTAATCTTAAAAAGCTTATCGTGCAAATCCTTCCAAATTTTAGAAAATCTTATTAAGGCTTTTGTATATTCTTTTTATATGGATGTTCTTGTAAAAGATAAGAAGGAAGCTAGATTAGATTATATGCTTAAGAATACAGAGGTTCCTGCTTCATTACATGAGGAAAATCAGTTACTTAAAAATAGTCTTAGTTATCTTAAAGCGGAATTAAATAAATTTAAAGAAGTGCCTCTATTGGTTTGTGACATAAAAAAAGTTATTGGTGAAAAAGCAATAATAAAGGTGCCGAATGGAAGTAATTTTTATGTGAATGTTTCTAGTGGTTTAAAACTAAATTCTGGAGATACAGTCTTAGTTGAACAAAGATCTTTGACTATTGTACAGAAAATAGAAAAGATGAATAGTTTTGATGTTGAAGAATTTTTAATATCTGAAAATCCAAGTATAAGTTGGGAATCTTTGGGAGGATTAGAAAAACAAATAGAGGAAATAAGAGAAGTTGTTGAATTGCCCTTGTTAAAGCCAGAATTGTTTAGTAAAGTAGGGATAGAACCACCTAAAGGTTTACTATTATATGGTCTGCCTGGAACTGGAAAAACTTTATTGGCTAAAGCTGTTGCTACTTCTACAAATAGCACTTTTATTGAAATTGTTGCTTCTGAATTAGTTCAGAAATTTATAGGTGAAGGTGCTAAGTTGGTTAGGGAAGTTTTTAAGTTAGCTAAAGAAAAAGCCCCAAGCATCGTTTTTATTGATGAGATAGATGCTTTAGCTGCTGAGAGGATGGATATTGGAACTGGCGGGGAAAGAGAAGTACAAAGAACACTGATGCAGTTATTGACTGAGATGGATGGTTTTAATGGTTTGGATAATGTAAAAGTTATTGCTGCTACCAATAGATTTGATATTCTAGATCCAGCCATATTGAGACCCGGAAGATTTGATAGATTAATTGAAGTTCCTTTACCAGATAATACCGGGAGAAAACAAATATTGCAGATACATAGTAAAGAGATGAATCTTAAAAATGTAGATTTTAATAATTTAGTTGAAAAAACAGACGGAATGAGTGGGGCCGAATTAAAATCAGTTTGCACTGAAGCAGGTTATTTTGCTATAAGAGATAATAGGACTGAGATCAATACTGAAGATTTTATTAAAGCCATGGATAAGGTCGGACAGCAAGAAGTTGATGATTCTGGATATGAAGCTATGTTTGGTTAGACAATGAGGCTATTTGTTGCTATAGAACTAAATGAAGAAATTAAAAGTTATTTGTGTTCTATAGAGAAGAAAATTGGAAATAAAGATGCAAAAATAAGTTGGGTTGCTAAAAAGAATTTACATTTAACTTTGAAATTCTTAGGTGAGATTGAAGGTGAAAAAACAGACATTATTAAAGAAAGATTAAGGAGCATTAAACTCAAGAAATTTAAATTAAGTTTAGATAAAATTGGAGTATTTCCCAATGAAAGTGTAATGAGAATTCTTTTTGTTGGAATTAAAGCAGGAAATGAAATTAAAGAATTACAGAAAAAAGTTGATGAAGAAACAATTGACTTAAGTAATGAACCTATGGAATTTATTGGTCATTTAACTTTGGGGAGAGTTAAAAGTATTAAGAATAAAATTGCATTTGCCAAAAAAATTAAAGGAATTGAAATTGAAAAATTAGAATTTGATGTGACTGAATTTAAATTATTTAAAAGTGTTTTAAGTAAAGATGGCCCTAAATATTGGCCCTTAGAAGAGTATACGTTGGAACCATAATCTTTATTAAACAAGACCTTTGTATTTTATTTTTAATGGTCTCTTTCATTTATTTTAAATTTGGGAGTTATAATGGCTTTAGCACTTGAATCAATTATTAATGAATTTAAATTAGATGAAAATTTAATTAAACCTTGCTGTAGTGCTGTTAATGTTATGGCAGAAGCTGAAGCAGCAATTTCTGAAGGCGGACATATTTTAACTATGCCTGAAATTATAGATAAAAGAATTGCTACTAAACCTAGAACTGAAGAATGGCAAGATTCATTATGGAATTTAATTTTTACAACAGGTACAGAAGAAAATTTTATAATTAAAGGCAGTGAAGAATATGCTGCCATTGTTCATGGGCTGGGCATTATAAATTCTGCAAGAATGAGATTTTCTTTTCAGGCTGTTGATGGAAAATATAGCAGAATTACTGGAGATGGAGCAATTAGGTATGAATATCATGAAGGAATTAATTTAATTTCTGGAAAATTGTTGAATGGGAATCTTGTTGAAGTTATTCCTGTAAGTGAAATTGTAAATGGAAGAGAAGCGCCACAACGTTGTGTTATTTTATTAGATTATAGTATTACTAGAAACTTACCTTCAGGTCTTCAAAATATAATTGAAATTTCTAGAGATTCTCTTGCTATAGCAAGAGCTGGAAGCGTTGATAGACTTAAGGCTTATTTGGACAGGGTCATTACTGAATACGCTATGTATTACAAGATATTACAAGATGTTTCTAAAAGTTGGCATAAAACTTTTGTTTATGGAAATACTCATTTATTTAAATATAGTCATGAGTTAGATGTACATAGGAGCAAACAATCTAAAGGGAGATTATTGACTTTAGGGGATTATATTGGTAATGGGTTTAATGGTTCAAATCATATGACCAATAGCAGCTGGATGTTAAGTGTTATCCCTAAAAAAAATTAATCACATTTATAGTTTTCTTCTAAAACTTTCTTTATGTCTTTAGCTTTTAATTTCCCTATTTTATCTATTTTTTGTAATTCTTCTTCTGTTGCATTAATTATATTTTTTATATTTTTAAATTCTTTTAATAAATTTTTTGAAATTGTTGGACCTATTCCAGGAAGAGATTCTATAATATATTCTTGCATTTCTTTTGTTGTTAATGGTTTTCTTTTTGTTAGAAGACTTATTGGTTTTCTAGATTTTTCTAATTTTTTAGCTATTGTTTCCATAAATGCTGCTGTGTCTTTATAACCCTTTGTTGGAATTATAGGAATTTGAAAATCTATAGCTATTGTTGATAACATTCCTCTAATAGAATTTGGGTGGAAATCTCTTAATGAATAAATATTTTCTTCACCTTCTAATATTAGTAAGGCTATATCGAAATTCTCTTTTAATATTGATAATTGGTTTAATAATCTTTTATCTATGATTGAGTTTAAGAAATCTAACTGCGTTTTTCTTTCAATACCTATTGTCTGCACATTTCCATCTAAAGTTTTGGTATTAAGAATAAAATCTGCAGTTAATAATTGTCTTATTTCTATATTGAAATCTCTCTTAGTCAACTCTCTTATTATCTGTTTTGATTCACGATGATCGACTATTATATTATACATAATCCTGTAAATTTCCTCTTGCTTGTATTTTGTTTAAAGTATTTCGCATTTTCTTTTCTTTTCTCAAGCTTGAATAATATTGGCCCACATCTCTTGTTCCCTTAGTGATTAAAAATATTACTTTGCCAGGTTTTGTTCTCCCTGTCCTTCCTTGTCTTTGTATTTTCCTTAATTCAGATCCAATTGGTTCGTAAAATATAACTGCGTTTACTTCTGGAATGTCTAGGCCTTCTTCTGCTACAGATGAGGCTACTAAAATACTAAATTCATTATTTTTGAATTGTTCTATTATCTCAATTTGCTCCTTTTGTTTTAAACCTTTATCTTTTCTATCTGCCTGGCCTACGAATTTTGTAGCTTTAATTTTATTTTTATTTAATTCTTCTACTATTTCTACCACTGTATTCCTATAGTTTGCAAATACAATTGCTCTGTAGCTTTGATTGTTTTCTAATTCTAATTCTATTATTTCTTTTAATTTTATTATTTTAGGATGTTTTACTCCTTTTTTTAATAAGTCTTCAGTTAAATTAATTGCTGTCTTTATTTTTTCATTAGTTATAATTGCTTTTGCTGCCTTAGATGTATCTGTTTTTAGTTGTATAAAAAACTGGTTTAATGAGTTCAATGATTGGGTTTCTAATAATTCCATTGCATAACTTAATTTTAATAAATAAGAAACTAAAGATATGCCATAAAATGCTGAGTTATTCTTTTTTTGTATTTCAACATGCAATCTTTTTTGCATCATTATTAAGTCTGTTTTATTTACTATTGATAATGGTTTAGTTAAACCAAAACTTCTTAAATTTTCTAATTTAATTATATATTCTCCTTTTAACAAACTATGAATTGATTTGAATTCTTCTGGAAAATCTACATTTATTATTTCTACATCTTTTTTTTGAATAAATTCTTTTAAATCATCATCTGTTTCTGATCTTATTTCTACAGCTTCTACATTTAAATTCGAGCATATTAAATCTATTTCTACTTTATCTGAACTTGGAGATGCAGTTAAACCTAATACTCTTGGGAATTTTGATTGTTCAATATAAAATTTAGCTACTTTTGTGTTTGCATAATTCTCTTTTGAACGATGACAATTATGAACTATTAAATTATTAGCAATATAATTATGATTTCTTTCTATTGTTAGATCGTATACATATTCTTCCTTTTTTCCTAAAGTTATTTCATTAATTTCTGCCCATTCTACACCATAATAATCTTTATTTTTCTTAATCCACTGATTATAGGGCTCTAATTCATTGCTTGAATGATTTGGTTCAATTTTTGTGCTTAACCAATTATTAATAATATTGTAATTAATTCCGAGTCTTTTAGAAATTTCCTTATAAGAAACCCCGTATTTTTTTAAACTTTTAGCCTTTCTGAAATATTTTTCCCTTTTTTCCAATTTGTCTTTTTTATCTAATAAATATTTAAGTGCTAAAAACCCTTTTCTTCTTTTTTCAGTGTTATATGTGTAATTAATTATTTTGAAAAATCTTATTATATTGTCACTTGAATTTCCTATTGTCATAAGAAACTTTATTGTATTATCTTTATTTTTTCTATAATTCCCCTTTTTTATACTAATTGTACAATTTATTTTGAATTCTTTTAGGAGCAATTTTATTTTATTGGCGTAATATTTCCCATTAGCTATTAAGTTATTTGATTTATAAAAACTCATTCTTATAACCCTACATTGCCTTGTATTTTCTTTAAATGATGGTTCATCAGCCTCGCTCCCCATTAACGCTGATAAAAATTCACATTTTATCAATTTTGGAGATTTTATTATCCAACTTGGTATTATTACATTTTTATCTGCCTTTCTACCATAAGGTATTTTTAATGCTTCAACAATTCTTATTAATTTTCTATCCGTAACCTGAAAAGAATTCGATGTTCCGTTTACTGTCCTAAGTCCATAATCCATTTGATTTACTGTGGATTTAGTCTTTCTTGAATAAATTTTTGCGTATTTTATATTTAACACTGATAAATCCTTTTGTATTCTCTTTAAATCCTCTACTTTTCCAGAAAATCCAATTGAGTAAGGCTGATTGTTTTTTTTACTGTACCAGCCATCCCCAAATATGTGACCAACTATCCTTGCAATTATTCTTGTTTTTGAATTTGAATATCTTAAAGGTAAGAAATCCAATTTATAAAGTTCCTCGATTATTTTAATCGCTACTGGTTTATTATAAGGTTTATATATATAATTCTTTATTGAATTTTCATTAACTTTTAGTTTTTCTGCAATTTTTTTACTACTTAAATTTTTAATTCTAAGTTTAATGGCATTTTCGTAATTATTAGCAAATTCTTTTTGTTTTTTTGTGAATGTTTCAAGAATTTGGTTTTTATTTATAATTGTTTTGTTATTTGTTATTTTACTAGTTTTTGGAAGAGCTGCAATCTTATTGCCAATATCTATCTTTTTTGATTCTATCCAATTTTTATCATATCTCAATAAAAGATGGTCTTCAGTCACTCTAATTATCTTATTCTCTTTTGTCTTTAACTGTATAATCTTTTTATTGTTTTTAATTCTATGGACTCTTAATATTTTAGCAGGTTCTATTTCTCCACTCTCTTCATTTAAACTATACGCAAATAAATTATTATCTTCCAATTTATATAAATCTTCAATGCGAATCTCACTACCATCCCCCATTTTTATTTGGCTGTCTCCTGTTATGCATTCATCTACAATTAATAAAGAATGTTCATTTAAATTAGCTCTTGAACTTAAGAGATCTTCATTTATTGTTTGCGGTGTGGCTACAATTACTCTTGATTTTGTATAATATTCTGTTCTTTTTTCTGGTAAAATTGAACCTGTCAATAAAATAATTTCATTTTTGTTTATATCTGTACATTCTTGGAATTCTTTACAAATTTGAGATGCTAATGGTTTTGTTGGTGTTAAGACTAGAACTTTTGAATTTTCAAATTTATTCAATCTCTCAATGGCTAATAGGATTCCTATTTTTGTTTTTCCAGTTCCTGTCGGTAAACAGACTAAAGTATTTTTTTCTTTGCATGTGTTTAAAATGCTTAATTGATAAGGTCTAGGATTGAAATTTTTTATTTGCATAGTAATAGAAAGTGAGGAGAATATTTAAAATTACTTATGTTGTCTTAATGTTCTTTCATAACTTTTTATCATTCTCCTGGTGTATGATTTAACCATGAAAGGTTCTGTTAATTGGTCAAATATCGGCCTAAGTTCTTCTATGGCTGATGTTACATCTCCTTTATGACTATGTCTTCCTATTGGAAATAAATATGATGCAAAACTAATTTCTAATCTCCTGCAAAAAGCTTCTTCCCTATCTCCCCCGGGTTTTTCTTTAATTAATCCATTATTTTTTCTTGTAAGGTGCAATTCTCTATGGGCTAATTCATGAGCAATAACTATTGTTTGTTGTTCTGCTTCTGTTTCTAGTTCAATTGGCAATCTTTCAGATATATAACATACCTCTTTTATTTCCGCATAAAATCCTGTAACCACTTCATTTATACTAAATAACTTTGTAGTTCGATATATTGGATCTTCATCTCTCAATTTTCTTAAAAATTGAGCACTAAACTTTGATCTTAATCTTGCTGGCAATAATGAGCGAAGTCTTTCAAATTCTGATTTTTCTTTTTCTTTTAATAATCTTGCTAATCTCTCTTGTGTTGTGAATTTAATATTTCTTTCAGAAAATTCTATATCTCTTGCTAAGACTAATTGCCAATATGCTTTATAGGCCTCTTCGAATCTTGGAAAGTTAAACTCTCCTTTTAGTTCGTCGCCTATTTCTTCTAGTCTTGCTAAATCTTGTTCTAATCCCATTTTTAAATAAAGTTTAGAAAAATATATAAGGGTTATTAAAAAAATAAAAGAAAAAATAAGATCTATTTTAAATGTTCTTCAATCTTTTCTATAAATTCTGCTATTTTATTACCAGAATCTGTTAAAGCGATTGTTTTGATTCTTCCATGTTTTTCAAAAGTTACAAGACTTGCTTTTTCCATTTCTTGTAAGATTTTAACTGCATGAGAATAAGTGCAATCTACTTCCTTTGCTAAAATTGAGCCATACCTATTTTTTTGATTTTTCCTCAGAGCTACTAATATCATAGCAGGTTTTCTTCTGAAAAATACTTCGAATATATCGGTCTCTTTCTTCTTAGACAATTTAGTTTCCCCCTAAAAATATACACATCCTTTTTCTCTCTTGTAGTTAAATATGGAAAGCTAATATTTAAAGCTTTTTGTTCTAAAATATATTTTAAAGTACATATAAGTATCACTACTTAGAAATTAATACTGTATCTATTTTAATAAAATTATTTCCAAAAGTTTAAAAAGTTATGATAATTTGAAAGGTTATGTTAGATATTAATTTTATAAGAGAAAATCCTGAAATTGTTAAAGGCAATTTAGAGAAAAGAGGAGATAAATACAATTCTAATGTTGTTGATGAATTGTTAAGTTATGATAAAGAATGGAGAATTCTCAAGGGTAAGGCAGATGATTTAAGAAGGGAGAGGAATGAATTAACTTTACAGATTACTAAACTAAGCAAAGAGAAAAAAGATATCTCTAACTTAGTAAAAAAGGCTAAATTACTCCCAGAGGAAATTAAAAATGTTGAGGTAAGAGCTGATGAATTGAGAAATAAAATTAATAATATTTTAATGGCTATACCTAACATTTTGTATAGTAAAGTTCCTTTTGGAAAGGACGACTCAGAAAATAAAGTTGTTAAATCATTTGGCAAGAAACCTAAATTTAAATTTCCATTATTAAGCCATGTGGATTTAGTTGAGAAAAATGACTGGGTTGATTTGGCAAGGGCAGCTAAAATCTCTGGAGCAAGATGGTATTTTTTGAAAGGAGAGTTAGCATTATTAGAACAAGCCTTGGTTAGATATGCTATAGATTTTATGGTTAAGAAGAAATATACTTTTATTGTTCCGCCACATATGATGACTAAGAAAGCTTATGAGGGTGTAACAGATTTAGAAGCATTTGGAGAAATGTTATATAAAATTGAGAATGAAGATTTGTAAATGATTGCAACTTCTGAGCATCCTATAACTGCAATGTACATGAATGAAGTTTTAGATTCAAATAAATTGCCTATGAAAATATTTGGATATAGTACTAATTTTAGAAAAGAAGCAGGTGCACATGGTAAAGATATGAAAGGAATATTTAGAGTTCATCAGTTTAACAAAGTTGAACAATTAATATTTTGTAAGCCCGAACAATCTTGGAAATTACATGAAGAATTAATTAAAAATGCAATTGAATTTTTTAGTAAGCTTGGATTACATTTTAGACAAGTAGATGTTTGCACTGGAGATATTGGTATTGTTGCTGCTAGAAAATATGATTTAGAAGTTTGGTGTCCGGTTCAAGAGGCTTATAGGGAAGTTGTAAGTTGTAGTAATTGTACTAGTTATCAGGCAGTTAGATTGGGAATAAAGTATAATGGTAAAGAAGGTAATGAGTACATACATACTTTAAATTCAACTTTAGTTGCTACTTCAAGGGCCTTAGTTGCTATACTCGAGAATTATCAATTAAAAGATGGAAGTGTTAAAGTTCCTAGGGCTTTAGTTAAGTATATGAATGGAAAGAAAGTAATTGGAAAAATTAATAAGAAGCATGAAAATGGGAGAAAAAGAAAATAATAATCTTTATATAAGATAAAACTACTTAAATGATATGGTAAGTAAAAAACCTTTAGAGCAGGATCCTGATTTTGAAGAAGGAGAACATGAAGGAGATGTTTATGATAAAGAAGGTCTTGAAAAATTAGAAGAAGCTGATGAAATTACAGAAGTTGAAGAAGGTTTTATGGAAGGTTATGAACATGGAGAACATCAAGCTAAATGTGCTGAATGCAAAGTTGTTTTAGTTGATGACGATATTATTGAAGAAGAATTGGATGGTAAAGTTTATAGATTCTGCAGTTCTGAATGTGCTTTAGCATTTGAAACTGGAAAGAAAAGAAAACAGGGAAGACAGAATAAACAGTTTAAATGACCTATTAAGGTTAGTTTTATAAATCTAATTGTCTGACTTTTATTATGGAGAGAAAATTAAAAATCTTAGCTGCTAGTGACTTACACGGTGATTCTACGCAGATTGAAAGACTAGCAGATAGAGCTGTGAAAGAGAATGTAGATTTAGTTGTTTTATGCGGGGATTTAACTAGCCCTTTTCAGACTCCTGGAATAATTAAACCATTTGTTGATCGTGGGAAAAGAGTTTTATTAGTGCCTGGAAATCATGACGGTTTAGTTTTAGGAGATTTTTTAGCGGATTTCTATAATGTGAAAAATTTACATGCCAATTATGCTAAGTATTATGATGTTGGATTATTTGGTTGTGGATTGGCTAATGTAGGATTAGATGCACTTTCAGAAGATGAGATATTTAATACGATGAGAAATGGATTTAATGCTGTCAAGAGTATTCAGAAAAAGATAGCAGTTTCACATGTTCATCCTGGAGGAACTATCGTAGAGAAAATAGCTCCGGGTTTTGGGTCTAAAGGTTTGAGAAGTTTTATAGAAAAATATCAACCAGATTTCTTATTATGCGGGCATGTCCACGAAGCTGCAGGCGTAGAAGACTTTATTGGGAATACTAAAGTTATTAATGTTGGAAGAAATGGAAAAATTATTGAGTTATAATGTTTAATCTTTTTATTAATAAAAAATACTTAGATAATTTAGATAAATTAAATAAAGAATTTGAAAATAATAGACCATTTTCACATTTGGTTTTTAAAGACTTTTTTAATAAAGATATAATTGAGAGGTTTACTAAAGAACTATTAAAAGAAGAATTTGTTAAACAAGAGTCTGATTTATTTTGCTTTTCACAAACTAATGATTTGATACATAGTAAGAATAAGATAATTGAAAGACTTTATAATTTTTTAAATTCAAAAGAGTTTAAGGAATATTTGTTTAGGATTACTAGAATTAAGGCTTTCGATAAAATTGATTGTTCTGGTTTTATTTATTCTAATGGGGATTATTTATTGCCGCATGATGATAGGTTAGAAACTAGGAAAATTGCTTATGTGTTAAATTTAAGTAGTAACTTTACTGAGAAAGATGGCGGTTCATTGGATTTTTTTGAAAAAGATAAAATTGTTAAATCTATAATCCCTAAATTTAATACATTGACTATATTTGGGGTTGAAGTTGGTAAAACTTATCACCAGGTTTCAGAAGTTATTAATAATAAGAAAAGGTTGTCCATAGCTGGGTGGTTTAATGATAAATAAATACTACTTAGATAATAATGTTAAAGAACAAATTGGCACTGTTTTAGAAAAAGATAAAATAACACAATTACATGATTTTTTTGATGAGAAATATTATAAATCATTAGCAACTAAGGTAAGAAAATTAGATTTTAAGAGGGTATATAATCCTGAATTATGCTCTTACTCTTACTCTTTTTTTGAAGATGATAAATTCTTTGAGACTATGAATAAATTTTTATCTTCCTTCTCTGATTTAAAATTGAAATCTGCTAAAGCTTTTTCTTTAAAGCATAAAGATTATTTAATGATAAATGATTTAGTTACTGAAGAATCCGGTATTAAAATTATAATCGAATTAACAAATGACTGGAAAGAAGAATTTGGCGGTTTTGATATATTTTTTATTGGCGATGATAATTTATTTTATTACCCTATAAGGAATTCTATAAGTATTGTAGTAACTTTTGACGATATGAAAAGATGCATAAAGTATATTAATAATCTAGCTAAGAACAAAAGTAGATATTTTATAGAGTTAGAATATGAAAGAATATAAATTAAAGAAATTTGACATTCAAACTGAAGATAATACTGTAATTCATGGTATTATTTATTTAGAAAAACCTTCTTTTAATTATTTAGAGGAGTTAAGTAAGAAAAATAAAAGTGAAGAGATTAAGAAATTAAAGATATTTAGGGAGAAAATCTGCACTGGGTTAAGGATAAATAAAATTGATATGCTAATTGATGAAAGGAAATATAGATTATTAACTTCTAGAAAAATTGTTGTTAAATATAGAAATGATTTGAAGAAATTAGGATTAATTCCTGCAATTTCTGAAGAGACTGAGGATAAAATACCTTTGGAAATTGAGATTGAATTTTTATAAAATCTGGAAATTTATTTTTACATAATTTTATATAGGTTTTCTTTATAGTCTAGAAACATATGACTGGAAAATACGAACTAATAATCACAGAAAAACCAAATGCAGCATTAAAAGTAGCAGAAGCTTTAGCAGATAAGAAACCTAAGAAGAAATCTATTGGAAAAGTTAGTTATTATGAAATTGAACATAATGGTAAAAGTATAATTGTAGGCTGTGCAGTTGGTCATTTATTTAATTTAGCTGAAAAAAATAAGAAAAAATCTTGGACTTATCCTATATTTGATTATGAATGGAAGCCATCTTATTTAGTTAGTAAATCGGCTGCATTTTCTAAAGCTTATGTTGATGTTCTTAAAAAATTAGCTAAAGATGCGGATGAATTTACTGTAGCTACAGATTTTGATATTGAAGGAAGTACTATTGGCTGGAATGTTATTAAATTTATTTGTGAACAAAAAGATGGAAAGAGGATGAAGTTTAGTACTTTGACTAAAGATGAATTAATTCAAAGTTATGAAAATGCAATGCCCCATTTAGATTTTCCACAAATTGAATCTGGCGTTACGAGACACTCGTTAGATTGGCTATGGGGATTAAATTTATCTAGGGCTTTGACATTGAGTATTAAAAGTTCTATTGGTATGTTTAAGTTATTAAGTACTGGAAGAGTTCAAGGTCCAACTTTAAAAGTTTTATATGAAAGAGAAAAAGAAATTTCTAAATTTATTGCAGTTCCTTATTGGGAATTAGAATTAGATGGAGAAACTAAAAGTAACGAGAAGATTAATGCCTGGCATAAAGAAGATAAATTTTGGGATAAAACTAAAGCGGATAATGTTTTTAAGAATTGTAAAGGGAAAAAAGCGATTGTTAGTAATATCTCTGTAAAAGAGTTTAAACAGAAAGCTCCAGTTCCATTTGATTTAACTTCTTTACAAATAGAAGCTTATGGTGCTTTAGGAATAAGTCCGCAAAGAACTTTGGATATTGCACAAGATTTGTATTCTAATGGATTAATTTCTTATCCCAGAACTTCAAGTCAAAAGTTACCTGAGAGTATTGGATATAAAAAAATATTGCAAAAATTAAGTAAAGTATTTTCTAAAGAAACTAGTTTTTTATTGAGTAAAAGTAAATTAGTTCCAAATAATGGAAAGAAAGAAGATGCAGCACATCCGGCAATATATCCTACCGGTGAGATACCTGGAAAATTAGAGGATAAACAAGCTGGGCTGTATGAATTAATTGTTAGAAGGTTCTTTGCTACTTTTGGAGATGAAGCTACTAGAGAAACAATGAATATTGATATCGATGTAAATAAAGAAATATTTATTGCTAAAGGTACTAGAACTAAAGAAAAAGGTTGGTATGAACTTTACGGAAGATTTGTTAAATTAGAAGAAGAGGAATTGCCTAAATTAAATGTGAATGATGAGATTAAAGTTATTGAAATTAAAATGTACGATAAAGAGACCAAACCTCCTTCTAGATATAACGAAGCCTCTATAATCAAAGAAATGGAGAGACTAAATATTGGAACTAAAGCTACTAGATCCACTATTGTACAAAATCTTTATGATAGAAATTATATTGGTGATAAACCAATTAAGATTACAAATTTAGGAATGAGAACTGTTGAAACTTTAGAGAAATATTGTCCTGAAATTTTAGATGAAGGATTAACTAAAAAATTTGAAGAAGAGATGGATGCTATTCAAGAGAATAAGAAAAAAGGTGAAGATATAATTGAAGAGGCTAAGGAGTTTTTAACTAAGGCTTTGATTAATTTTAAGAAACATGAGAAAGAAATTGGGAAAGAATTGGGAGAAGCTAGCATAGAAACTAGGAATAAAGAGAATTTTATTGGGAAATGTCCTAAATGTAAAGAAGGAAATATACAAATGAGAAGAGGTAAATATGGAATGTTTGCTGCTTGTGATAGATATGAACAAGGATGTAGTACTACATTTCCATTACCTAAGAATGGAAAAATAAAAAGTACTGAGAAAAATTGTGAAGTTTGTGGATATCCTACTATTATATTGTTTAGGGCTAAAAGAAAACCACAAGAACTTTGTATAAACTTAAATTGTGAAACTAAAAAAGAAGAAGAAGATAAAATGAAGAAATTAGTTGAAGGTAAAAAATGTCCCAAATGTCAAAGTCAATTAGTTGTTAAATCTGGCGTTTATGGTAGTTTTATGGCTTGTCCAGGATATCCTAAGTGTAAGTATATTGAAAATATTAAGGCTGAGAAAAAAGAATAAACTTATACAATATATTAGTTAACCTTTAATCTCTTTCTAAGTTATTTATATTATGGGCGTAGAAACTAAAGTTGAAGGATATTTTAAAGACGGGAGATTTTTATTGCCTATTGGAGAATATGTTCATGTTACTGGATTACAAGCTTTTCAAATGACATTGAGATATTTGAATTTATATAAGACTGGTATAATTCTTGATATTGAAAATGCCGGCACGGATGAAAGTATTCGTGTTAGATTCCCTAGAATTAAACCTGCTTATTTAGTAGAAAGAATTAGGCTTACAATTGAAAATGTTGACGAAACAGAAATAAGTGGAAGATATGAAATTGATGATAAATTAACTAGAGAACTTTTATCCCGTCACTAATAATTTTAAAATTTGTTTCTTTCTTATTTGGAGATTCTATTTTTATTTTTCTAGGATTTTTTTCTAATTTAATTATTGTAGATGAGAATTTTTTTATTGAATCATATCCTAAAGGTATTATTTCATTTTCCATACTAGAATATACTTGACTTGTAATTAAAATTGGGATATTTGATTTTGCAATTTTATTTAAGATACTTAATTGTTTGGCTAACATCCCTTTTGCTACTTCTGGTTCTCTTCTGTATAATCTTCTAAAATAATGTGTTAATGAATCTATGACTATTAGTGAAACGTTTTTTACATTTTCTAAGTTTTTTATTTTGGTATGCTGCAAATTGAAATTCTTTATTTTTAGAACTAGAATATTTTTTATACAATCTTTATTTTTATTTTCTAATAATTGGTTTAATCTTTCCGTTGAAAAATTAATTTCTGCATCTAAGAATATTACTTTTTTATTATTTAATGCTTGTTCTAAAGAAGCTAATAAACATAAAGTTGTTTTTCCACTCCCTGCTTCACCATAAATTGCAGTTATTCCATTTTCTTTATAGCCTTCTAAGAATTTATTTAGATCCTCAGAGCCTGTTTTTATCATATAAATCTAGTATTATTTGAAGTTTTAATGCTTTTCTTAATTAAAATAGAAATAAGTTAATGCCACAATGTAAGAATTACAGACATTAGGCCTAAAGAGACTAAATAATGGAAAATATTTAGGAAGTATAATTTAATTGGTTTATTTTCCCACAATACTGTTCCAATCATTGTTGTTGCGAAAAATCCCAACCATAGCCATAAAGTTAATTGTAACGCTTGAGATACTGTTGTTAAATTCATTGTGTTTACAAAATATGAAGTTACGTAGGCTGTTACCAAAGTTGCTAAGAACATTGTTAAATAAGATTTCCACATGCCTTGTATTCCTTTCTTTTTAGCTTCTTCTATTTTCTTTGGATCCATTCTAGATAGGATTATCCAGGCTTTACCAAATAATGGACCATACCATAAGAAACCTACAACCATTGCTGCTATCCCAGAAACTAGAATTGCTAAGTAATTTACCATTTTTTGATTCTAGGAAAACTTGTATATAAAACTTTCTTTACAGCGAAATATTTATATATCTTTTGTGTGTATATTGTAAGTATATACAATGAAAGACATATTTGATCAAACAATTTTTTGTAATAAATGTAATGTAAAAACTAGAAAGAATTATGTAATTAAAGATGGATTTCAAATGAGAGTTCTTAAATGCCCAGAGTGTAATGATTTAACTTTTCATCCAGGAGACTTAAAAGATTATGATGATTATTTAAAATTAAGAGAAAGAAGTTTTAATGTTAAGTTGAGAATGGTTGGAAATAGTTTTTGTGTTTCAATACCTAAAGAATTAATTGATTTTCATAAGGATTTTGAAAGAGAATTTGATGAATTAGTTAGATTAAATTTAGAAGGTCCTGGGAAAATAAGTATATTTTTTGCCAGCGAAAAGTATTATAATAACAAAGGAGATAATAAAGAATAATTATGGATAAATTACCAGATGCTAAACTAAAAGTAAGAGAAGCTTTACAAGAAGAAGCGTATAAAGGTATAGTTAGAATAGACAGCCAGACTATGAGAGATATTGGTGTAAGGCCTGGAGATATTGTAGAGATAGAGGGAACAAGAAAAACCGTTGGAATTGTTGATAGGGCATACCCTACAGATGTTGGGCAAGCTGTAATAAGAATGGATGGAATTTTAAGAAGAAATTCTAAAACTAGTTTAGGAGAATTTGTCTGGGTGAGAAGAGCAGATGTTAAAGAAGCTAAGAACATTGTAATAGCACCAGCACAAAAAGGAATTACAATACAAGCAGATCCTATAATTTTTAAGAGGGGGTTACTCGGAAGAGCTTTAACTAAAGGGGATCAAGTTGCTTTAGGTGGAAGCAGGAAAAGAAGAAGGCCTACAATGGAAGGAGGACCATTTGAAGATTTATTTGATATGTTAGAACCAGATTTAGGAATATTTGGATTTTCTGGATTAAAATTTGTGGTTATAAATACAGAACCAAAACAACCAGTAATTGTTACAGAGAATACTGAAGTTGTATTAAATCCTAAAGCTGTTGGTATAACTGAAGAAAAAATTGTTGATGTAACTTATGAAGATATTGGCGGCTTAACAGATGAAGTTAAAAAAATAAGAGAGATGGTTGAATTGCCTTTAAAACATCCAGAACTGTTTACTAAATTAGGAATAGATCCTCCTAAGGGTGTTTTGTTACATGGGCCACCTGGAACTGGAAAAACTTTACTAGCTAAAGCAGTTGCTAATGAGACTAATGCTCATTTTATACATCTAGATGGTCCAAGCGTTATGTCAAAATATGTTGGTGAAGCTGAAAAAAGAATTAGAGATATATTTGAGGAAGCTGAAAAAAGTGCACCTTCTATAATCTTTATTGATGAGATAGATGCAATTGCAAGTAAGAGAGAAGAAAGTTATGGAGAAGTTGAAAGAAGAGTTGTAGCACAATTACTATCTGTAATGGACGGATTAAAATCTAGAGGTAAAGTTGTTGTTATTGCAGCTACTAATAGACCAAATTCTATAGATCCTGCTTTAAGAAGACCTGGAAGATTTGATAGAGAGATTGAAATTGGAGTTCCGAAACAAGAAGGAAGATTACAGATATTAAAAATTCATACTAGGAATATGCCATTATTAGAAGATGTTAAATTGGAAGAATTAGCTAGAGTTACACATGGTTTTGTCGGAGCAGATTTAGAAGCTTTATGCAAAGAAGCTGCAATGGTAGTTTTAAGAAAATTATTACCGGATATGCAATATAAAAAAGATGAGCAAGTTTCACAAGAATTTTTGGAAAGACTTATTATTTCGATGAGTGATTTTAAAGAAGCTTTAAAATTGGTAAGGCCTAGTGCATTAAGAGAAGTATTTATTGAAAGACCTACAACTAATTGGGAAGAAGTTGGCGGTTTGGAAATTGTTAAACAAGAATTAAAGGAAGCTGTTGAATGGCCATTAAAATATCCAGATATTTTTAAAAATTTAGGAGTAAGTGCCCCTAAAGGAATTTTATTATACGGGCCACCAGGAACTGGAAAAACATTATTAGCTAAAGCTGTTGCTAATGAAAGTGAAGCTAATTTTATTTTAGTAAATGGGCCAGAATTATTGAATAAATTTGTTGGAGAAAGTGAAAGAGGAATAAGAAAAGTATTTGAAAAAGCAAGACAAGCAAGTCCATCAATTATATTTTTTGATGAGATAGATTCTATTGCTCCAAGAAGAGGAAGAAATTTTGATTCTGGTGTTACAGAAAGAGTTGTAAATCAGTTATTAACAGAAATAGATGGTTTACAAGAATTAAATGATGTTATTGTTATTGGAGCTACTAACAGACCAGATATAATGGATCCTGCTTTACTAAGGCCTGGAAGATTTGACAGAGTAATATTAACCCCAGTACCTGATGATAAATCTAGGTTAACTATATTGAAGATACATACTAAAACTATGCCTTTAAGTGAAGATGTTAATTTAGAAGTTATTGCTGAAAAAACTCCAAATTATGTTGGGGCAGATTTACAAGCTCTTTGTAGAGAGGCTGCAATATTGGCATTAAGAAAAGATATGAAAACTAAGAAAGTTACTATGGAGAACTTCAATGAATCTTTGAAGAAAGTTAAGGCTTCAATTGCTGCGGAAGATATTAAGAAATATGATGAGCTTGAGGATGATTATTTAAGAACTGCAAGATCTTCTGAAATAAGAGAGAAAGAAACTATGAATTACTTTGGATAGGCAATGAATAAATTTTTTACTTATTTAATAATTATATTATTTTTTGTATTAATATTTTATGGTGCTGTATTTGATAAATTAGTATTTGCAATTGGATTGTTTGCTTTATTATTTGTTGTTTTTGTAATGTTGATTAGAACTATTGGAAGATAGCTTTAAATTTTTTAATGCGAATTTATACTTAGCTCTGATGTTTGGGCGGTAAGTTTTTATAGATTACTTTTTCTTTATATTTATGGAAATTTTAAAATCAATAGAACCTGTTATTGAAAACTCTAAATATGTAAAAATAAATTTAGATAAACTTAATAATTTTTGCAGAACTTTTAAGTATGGGCATATTAAACATTGGCTGTATGTCTCTCCTTTTGATTTTTCCACTTTAAATGATGAAAATAAACTAAATTTCTTATTTGTTTTCAATTCAATCAGTTTTTCCTATTGGGGAGAACCCAAATGGAGTATAGAAATGAATGGGCAAAAATTGGGCGGTGCTTTTAGTATGCTTGTAGCCTTAGGGAGAGCCTTAGATAATGGAATACCAATATTGAATATGGATTGGTTATCAAATATTAGTAATGTGGATTTTGAAAAAATAACTGAGAGTGATATTAAAATTCCATTGCTTACAGAAAGAGTAAATATTCTTAGAGATGTCAGTCTAATTGTTATTAATAAATTTGACGGGAAGTTTAGTAATGTCATAAGAAAAGCAAATAAAGATGCGATAAAATTATTGGATATTTTAGTTTCTGATTTTAAATCATTTGAGGATACTTCAGTTTATAATAAAAAACAAGTATTCTTTTACAAACGTGCACAACTGCTTATCTCAGACATTTACCAAGTATTTAAGAATAAAGAATGGGTGAGCTGTTAAGTAAACGTCAGGCTGGAGAATAAAAAATGTTAAATAGGTATCTAAATATCTTGAGAAATATGTCAGATCAAGAAGCTGAAATAAGTACTTCCAAAACAAAGACAAATATTCAATTTTATGAAGATGGCAGTATCAAATGGCCTGAATACATACTAAAACTTCAACAAAATGAGAAAGAAAGTATAGTCCTTAGAAGAGTTCAAATTAACACAAATAACCCCGCGATAGCCAATTTAAGAATTGAATTTCCTAAAGATATTGAAAATTCGAAGAAAATTATTGACTATTATGAAGAAATAAGAAATAGAAGATTTCGATCTGTTAATCACACAATTAAACAGACTGATAAAAGAACATTCGTTATTGAAGTTAAGACTGGAACTAAATATATGTATTCTTTATTGGATTATCTACTTGAATGTTTTGAAAAG
>CAYNBR010000005.1:3956-33375 GCA_964395935.1 Candidatus Woesearchaeota archaeon | reverse complement strand
ATGGAATATAAGCTGGATTGCCAGAATATAAACTTAGATTATTATATTGATATACTCTCATTTTTATATCTCCTGATGCTGATGTATCCTGCCCCATCTGAAAGATCATAACAGTTAGATTTCTTGATTTATCTACGTTTATAAGAAAATTATTGACTGGGGGACTAAATTGACTGCCTAATTCAACCCCTGTAGCTTGGTCACTTACGACTATGCCAAAACTTACATTTGTAGTGCCATTCCATGCATTAAAATAAAGATTTGCAGTTGGAATTACAACAAAATCTTGGCCAGGGGAAAAAGTATTTGCGAATAAAGATGCAGGCATGGGTCTATACTGTTTTTTTGCCTTATAAGTTGTATTTCCAGTAGGATCACTATAGTTTACCATTGAAAGTTCTAAAACGTCTCCTTGATTGTAAACTAAGTTCATATAAAAATGACCTGAAGAATTTGTAATATTAGAATATATTGTTTGAGCAAAATTTAATTTTACTGTGACATTTATTCCTGTAATTACACTTCCTGTACTATTGATGACTCTTCCAAAAAATACAGAATTTAAAGCAAATGTTTGTGATGAGAAGACTACAATAAATAGTGTAAAAATTAATAACGAAAATATTTTTTTATTCAAATTATCACCTTTCTATTTAAATGAATCTAGCACTAAGTACTTAAATCTATTTATTTCGCAAGTTAATCTTTTATATTTTAGTTAATGATAACAAAGACAATTGAAATGTTTTATATAAAAAAACTTTCCTAATCAAGAATTATGTACCAATATCATATTAAATTAAAAATAATAACATATTTAAACCTATTTTCAATAAAAATACTATGCAAGATAAGGTATTAGATTTATTAATGCAGAAGGATGAAATTACCTGGCAGACTATTCTACAAGATTTAGTTAAAACTGGAGAAATAGATGCTTGGGATATTGATATTTCTTTATTGACTAATAGATATTTACAAATAATAAGAAAGATGCAGGAATCTAATCTATTTATTTCTGGGAAAGTATTATTAGCATCTGCAATTTTATTAAGAATTAAATCTGAAAAATTATTAACAGAAGGCATTTCTGGTTTGGATGCATTAATGTTTCCTGCTGATAATTTAGAAGAGATGGATGAATTTGTAACAAAGCAAAGATTAACACTTGACGCAGAACCGAGATTAACAATAAAGACACCTCAAGCTAGAAAAAAGAAAGTCAACATTAATGATTTAATTTCAGCACTAGAAAAAGCATTGGAAGTAAATGAGAGAAGATTATTGAGAATTGCTGAAAGAGAAAGAGTTCCAGAAATGCAAGTTCCTATAAAACCAATTAACATAAATAAGATAATTGCGGAGTTGTATGGTAAAATTACTTTAATATTTTCTAAAAAACCAGAAGTTTCATTTACAGAATTAGTTGGTTCTGATAAAAAACAAGATAAGATTGCTACATTTTCTCCTTTATTGCATTTGTCAAATCAAGAAAGAGTTGGTTTAGATCAGGAAGCTCATTTTAAAGAAATTTATATTAAACTAATGAATAAGGAAAAAGAATTATAATTTCTTTAAGTTTGTATTAAAGTAAGCATTGAATGTAAATATTTGTAAATATGTACCTAAAATTATACTAAAGGTATAAATTAAGACCAGCCCAATTACGAAAGGTATGGCCCATACAAGCCCACCAATTAATCCAAATTGCAATGGTATTCTCATAACGAAACCTAAAATCTGGAAAGGTAGAGCTATCAAAAACAAAATAAGCCAAGTTAAAACTACGTGTCCTAAATTAGTCTTTGCATAATTCAAAGATTGTTTAATAACTTCAATAGCTGAATTTGTTTTTCCTGTACTAATTACAGGAGCTAAAAATAAAAGCCCGAACATTGTAATCACTGAAACTGCTATAAGATATAAAACTAAAATTCCGCCTAATAATATTAACAATACCACTCCGAATACTTTACTTATAAAAAATGCAATTCCTACTAATAATGCAACTGCCAAGGCAGGCAAGAGATATACGAAAAATAATAACCAATCAGTTCTAAAATACAACCAAGTGAATTTTCTTATACCTTCCCACAAATCACTAGAATTAGCTTTTCCTTTATTTGTTATTTTATTAAGCAAGCCTGCATACATAGCTTTAGATGCTGAACCAATAAACATTAATAAGATGAAGTTTATTATTCCTAAAGGTATTAAGAAAGCTAAAAATTTAATAATTTCTGCTTTTATATTTGAAAGACTAAAACCAAATAGATAAGCTAAAGCAATTTCTAATCCTACAACAATTGCAAATCCTAAGAATAATAAGAAACCAACTAATATTGGTAAGAAGATAACTAAATTGTTTTTTAGATCATTCCAACTTTTCTTTAATAATAATCCATACTTTACATCCATTGTTTTTGAGTAAATATATTACTTAATAAAGTTTACCAAAACATTTAAATAAGAAATTGACTAGATAAAAGTAGTTATGGAAGATAAAAATATGGCTATTGTTAGCTTGCTTCTTAATATTTTTGTTCTACTTGGTATTGGAAGCATGATTGGTGGAAAAATGAAGACTGGAGTGATACAACTAGTTTTAACTTTAGTTAGTTTGCCATTGATGTTAGTACTAATTGGATTTCCATTAGCTTTTGGAAGTTGGATTTGGGGAATAGTAACTGGTATTCAAATGATTAATGAATCAAAATAAATAGGGAGGTAAAATTATGGAAAAAGGTCAAGCAGAAATGGTGGTTAAAGTTTTAGCCATACTATATTGGATTGGTGCAGCTTTTTCAGCAATATTTGGCTTAACGGCCTTATTTGGCGGAAGCGCATTAGGAGCCCTAGGCGGAATGTTTGGTGGTTTCTTTGGTGCATTCGTTGCTGTATTTGGAGTAGTACTAATTGTTTTAGCAGCGCTTTATGCATTTGTAGGCCGTGGTTTATGGCAGCATAAAAGCTGGGCTAAAATTGTAGCAATAGTATTGGCTGTGTTGAGCTTACTAAGTTTCCCAATAGGAACTATAGTTGGAGCAGCAACAATATACTTTTTAGGATTCAATGAAGAAGTAAAAGCTTTATTTGAATAATTTTTTTTCTTTTTTTAATTTAATTTAAATAATTCTGTTAAGTTTAATTCTAAAGCTGCAACTGGCATTTCTAATCCGAAATTTTCTAGAACTTTTGGATGTATTTCTCCAAGCTGAGCAATTTCAGCATTATCTACAATTATTTTTCCAACTCTGCCAGAAATAAAACTTTCGTGTTCTGTTTCTTTAATTTCAGATTTAATTCCTAAATTATTAATTAAGTAATCTAAAATTTGTTTTATTTCTGTAAAACTTGCTGAACTATGACATGAAACAATACTTAACTTTAAAATATCCTTACTTTTAACATCTTTAGTTTCATCTGGCATGGTTACATAATTAATTTCAAATAATTTATGAGGATATTCTACACTCCTATTAGACTTTAAACATTTTATTAATTCTGGTAATAGCCAAGATCTAACCATGTTAATACTTTGCTCTACACTTTTTCCTAGGTTAATATGTTTAATCTCTTTAATATTCATTTTATCAAACTGGTCTTCTTTGCTAGTAAGCATTAAAGTAAAACATTCTTGATAACCTAAACCAATCATTAGATTACTTATTTTTTCTTTTAATTTTATACTTGAAGTTGTATTTCCAATGCTTTCTACATGTTTCAAGCTTAATTCAAAATTATTGAAACCATAAGCTCTTGCAATGTCATCTATAATATCAACATCGTGCCATATATCGCTTCTTACACTATCTACAACTATTTTTAATTCTTTATCATTTGAAGAAACTATCTTATAAGCCATTTTTTCTAATAGTTTTTTAATATCATTTACTTTTAGATTTAATCCTAATAATTTATTTACATCTTCAACTTTTAATTTTCTTTCTTCTTCTTCAAAACTAGGAGAAGTTATTGTTTTATTCCCATAAATCATATCTATAGAGAAAGCCTTGCCGCCCATTTCAATTAATGCTGCAGTTAAAACTTGTAATGCAAGATTAATTGTCTTTAAATCTGTCCCTGTGGCTTCTAAAAAAACTTCTTTTGTACTTTCATCTATCTTTCCAAGATCATGAGAATTGACAATTGGAGGCATAGATAATATTTTATCATTTGCATCTTTGAATATTGGGAATTTTTTCCAGTTTTCAACTATATTTTTGTATTTCTTGCCAGTTGGATGATTTTCTAATAGTTCTAGTCCATTCATCTCATTTTTACTTTCTAATGGTCTAAATTTAATTTTCTTTGGATCTTCTGAAGTAAATATAACTGGAAATTTAATTTTGTCTAATGGATATAAACCCAATCCCCCTTTTTTCCTATTTCTTAAAAAAGTTGCACCTAACTTCTCTTGTATTCTAATAACTTCTTTTATTTTCTGATTATCAAACTTTAATCCTTTTACAATACAAGCAACTGCGTAAGGCCATTCTTTTGTTTCATTTATAACTTTTAATTTCTCTCCAGATTTAGGAATTTTATAACTTTCAATTTTATTTCCTAAATAAGCTTTTAATATTCTTGCTAAGCCATAAGTTGATAATAAGTCTGGTCTTTCTGCTGTAATGTCAATTCTTAAATTGTCTCCTTCAGAATTTTCTAATTCATAACCTAAATTAAATAATATTTCTTCTAATTCTTTTAAAGTTAATTTCTTTCCAATTAGTTTATTAAAAGTTGAATGTTCTGTTTCTAATATTACCATGTTTTAACCACTTTATATTTTCTTAGCCAATTTAAATCGCTGGTAGTACCTAACATATTTCTAATATCTTTCTGTTGATTAACCATCATAGCTAATCTTTCTACACCTAATCCCCATGCTATTACAGGAACTTTTATTCCATAAGGCTCTAATGATTCTGGTCTGAATATTCCTGAATTAATTAACTCCACCCATTTTCCTAATTGTTCATTATATCCTATAGCTTCCATTGAAGGTTCTGTATAGGGATTGTATGTTGGTTTAAATTTAATTTTATTAATTCCCATTTGTGAATAAAATTCTTTAATATAACCCATCAAATCTCTTAGTGTTAATCCTTCATCCATAATAAATCCTTCACTTTGATGAAATTCCGGCAGATGAGTTGTATCTATAGCTTCATTTCTAAATATCCTTCCAATATAGAAATATTTAGCAGGAAATTTAATATTCTTCTCCCCAAAATATCTGAAGGTAGTTGCTGTTGTATGGGTTCTCAATAATAATTGCTTAGCTATTCTTTCATCCCATTTGTATCCATAACCCTTGGATCCAGAATTTCCACCAGTTTCATGTACTTCTGCGACTTTCTTCTTCAAGTTCTCAGGCAGCTTCCCTTCATAAGGTAAATAAAAAGTATCCTGCAATTCTCTTGCTGGATGATCTTGTGGAATCCACATTGAATCCATACACCAAAAAGCAGTTTCAATTAATGGACCTTCCATCTCTTTAAATCCCATGTTCATGAAAATTCTTCTTATTTGATTCATAGTTTCTTGTAAAGGGTGCAATCTTCCACCATGAATATTAGAAACTTGAGCTTGAATATCATAAGCTCTTAATTTCTTTTTCTGCCATTCTTTATTTCTTATTACTTCAGGAGTTAAAGCTTCTAGAATATTAGTTTCAATTTTAATTTTTAATAATTCTTTTCCTAAATCTGTTAACTCAATTGTGTTATTTTTTAATTGTTCTACTACAATTATATTTTTCCTATTTTTTAAATTTTCGAAAGCGAATTTGAATTCAGGATCTAGTTTATTTAATTCTAATTCTCTATCTTTTAATTTGAAAATAAATATTTCTTCTAATAATTTAGCATTTAATAATTTTAAACCATTATCATTTAACTTAAATTTAACTTCCTTATCTTTTATTGTATCTAATGCTGCTTTTCTTTTTAATAAACCGATACAAACATTTGCTTCTTCATTGTCTAAGTTGCCTTCTTTCTTTATTTCATTTAAATTTAATGTGTTTTTAGATAAAGCATTTAGGAATCTCCTTTCAGGTAAACCATTTTTTGCATATTTTAAACCGTTTAGATCTAATTTGACAATCTCTTTTTCTTGTGTATTCACCTTAATTATTTCTTTAGCTTCCAGCCATTGTAATGCCCTGTTAACTTCTACTTCCTGTAAACCTGAAGCTTTTTCTATTGATTTAACATCTTTGTATAATTCTAATAAAGGCAATACTTTTCTTTCTAAAGAATGTAATTTATCTGCCAAATTTTTTAAGTCCATTATAGAATCTATTAATAAGAAACTTATAAGGTTTTCTTTATCTTTACTGTTATTAATATTGGAAGATTATTCATAATTATTGTATAATCTTCTAAAATTTTTAGGAAAGACTTTTTAAGTTTAAGTTCTCAATAATAATTGGAGGCTGAAAACAATGCTAGAAAAAATAATTAATAATACAAAAATTGTAAAGTATGCTGCAACATTGTTATTTTTAGGTTCTATGTATGCTTGCAGTGGCGTGAGAGTAAATTCACCAATAAGTAACTATGTTAAACAAACAGACATAGAAGATGCGAGATGTTATGAATTTAATGTTACAGATGGAAAAGAAAAAAAATGTGTCTATCCTATTTTAGTTGTGCATTTTTAGGAGGCATATAAATTGATTATACTAAGTATAACTTAATTGGAAAAATGATTAAAGTTAAACTGAAGAAATGGGGAAACTCATTTGGAATAATTATACCTAAAGATATTGTAGATAGTGAAAACTTAAAGGAAGACCAAGAAGTTGAAATAATGATTGTAAAAAATAATAAAAACATATTAAGGGAATCTTTTGGGACTCTAAAAAGAAATGGAAATAAAACGACAGAGCAGGAAATGAGATAAATGGATAGGGAGTTGTATCCAGATGACTACAAGTGAGACTTTATTGTTTGATACTTATGCGCTATTAGAAATATTTTATGGCAATAAAGACTATGAAAAATTTTTGAATTGTCATGTAGCTATAACAAAATTAAATTTGTTTGAATTATATTACAAGCTTTATAATAATTATGGTGAAGAAATTGCAAAGAATGAATTTGATAAATACTTTGGTTCAGCAATTGATTTTGATAATGAAGTTATAAAAGACGCTGCAAAACTTAAGTCTATGTTCAAAAAACAAGATATGTCTATGGCTGATTGCATAGGATATATTAAAGCTAGAAAATTAGGAATAAAGTTTTTAACAGGAGATAAACAATTTGAGTTCTTGCCAAATGTAGAATTTAAAAAATAAAATTAATAACCAGAATCACTGGCTGGCTGGTTGTTTTCTTCAACTACTGGTTCATTTGGATAGGGCAGTTGTACTGGTTCTATGTTTCCTCCACTTGGCTGGCCAAGTCCCTTTAATGTTTCTGCCAAATCTGTAAACTGTACATTTGTAGGTGGAGAAAACATACTATCACTCAAATCTTGTGCAGTACATCTTACATTTGCGCCTGTGTTAACTTGACCTGGTACTGCTGTCGTTTTGGAAGTTTCTTTTGTTTGTTGTTGACTAGAATCAGCGCAGATTTTACTTCCTTGAGCATTTCCTTCTTGCCATATCCAGACACATTTATTTTCATCTACAATTGAAAATGCTTTTGTACCTTCTACAGTTGATTCACTTTTGAATTTATTTCCTTTAACGTAAATGTCTCCCGCATTACCTTGAGAGTCTGTTATGGTACATTTGAAACTTTTACCTAATTTCATTGCATCTACTAAACTACCTACGAAACTTGAGCCTGAAGAACTTTCAGCTGCTTGATTATTATTTGAATTTACAGATGAACCTGGCTGAGCATTTGGCGAATTTCCACATGCTACTAAGGTCAATAAACTTAGGATTGTTAAAACTAAAATTATTTTTTTCATATTTATATCCTCCATTTTTGATATTATTTTACTTTTTTTATACTATATAAAAGTTTGGAATTATAGTTCCTTAATTTTATCATAAATCTCTTTTATTTGCTTTTCAGAATAACCTATTAAGGGTCTCATTATAAATTGTTTATCTTCTTCTAATTTTAAATCTTCAAAAGTTTCATCTGAAACTATAAAATCGTTTTCTCTTTCTTCTCTTATTCTTAATTCAAATGCGAATTCAAATTTATGTATTAATTTTAAATCTTTAGATAAGGCTATTGTACAACCACGTTTCATCATTAAATATGCTGCTACTGTAGAACTTATTTCATTATTAATTCTTAAATAAACGAAACCTGCACTTGACGTCGGTAAACCTCCGGGACCTTTTATAATTTCTTTATATAAATAAGCTTTCTTTGAGATTTCTTCTATTCTAATGTTTATTTCTGGTTTTTCTAAATCTACTTTAATATTTTTATTTTCTACAATATAAGAACCAATTTCTTCATTCATTTCCATTGATGTTTTATTCAAAGAAAACATCTTTCTTGAAGAAACTCTAAATGATTTTTCATTATTTATCAAAGATAATGCATTTTCTTTTATTTTATCTAAATCGCATTTAGTTACTTTAGAATAACTGTTAACTCCGAAAACTAATTGTAATTTGTTTATATTTTCGTCTTTTAAAACAAGATATCTATTTCTGTGTCTTTGTAAATCATTTGGATCTAAATTAAGAGCCTTCCTAATATTTTTCATTAATATTCTTTCGAAAATATTTCTATTGTCTCCTTTGAGGAATATTTCTCCTATGCTTACTAAGTACATAAGTATAATGAAAATAAGAATTATTATAAACCTAACTGCTGGTAAATATAAAAGATTATAAATAAAATTCTTATATAGCTAATATGCATAATGACAATTCAGCAGAAGAACCGGCAGACTATGCTAGACCAAATCACTCATTGAATGTAAATGATCAGCATGTATCAGTCGGGAAACATTTAGTTAAGAATGTACTGAGTGCTACAGATATTGACTTTTTGAGTCATATGGATAATGTGAGTAGAAGGCGTGTTGCTTGTGCTTATTTTGGGAGATTTAGAGATGAAAGTGGAATAAATTATGTTGAAGGCAAAGCGAATTTAAGAGAAAGATGCTTGGCAATAGAAACAAATAATAGAACTGAAGTACGCTGTCCTTTTTTTAGTTTAGATTTAGAAAGTAAATGTAGTTATAAACCTGGAAATTAATTTAGTAAATATCTTCTAATCTGTTGACTTACATCTTCTGAACTATGAAATCCAATTTCGTCACTAACAATCCTTCCATTTTTTACGAAGAACATATGCGGTATTGACCCCATTTCAGCTCTTGGAGAATACCTTCTAATTATCCTATAAAATTTGTCAGACTCCTCGCTGGAATTCATGTCTACAAATTTTACTTTATTTCTAAATTCTTGAAGTAATTCTTTATTAATTGCTTCTTCTAACTTAAAACAAGGATTACAATAAGATGGATCCCCATATGCTACAAAAACTGGCGCTACATCCCTACTATAGGTTATTACTTCCTTTTCAAAATTTTGTGATTTTACATGTACTAATTTTGTTGGAATTTTCGCTTCTAAATTTAATTTTTTGGCTGTTTTATCGAATGTGAAGTCATTAATTCCTCTAGCAAAGAATAAGTCATCTATTCTAGCAAAATTTGAAGCATATTTAGGTAATATTACCTCTGTAAATTCTTTTACTTTCTCATCACTTAATGAATTTGCATTTGCTAGTTCAACTGAAGAAAGAGCCATGGCTCTGAAAAAGGCTTCTCTAAGAGAAGTAGAACCATTATGATCTGCATCAAAACCATTATACCTTATAGAGTCCCAAAAATATGGAGTGAAGAAATTACATACTACTGGTTGGTCATGGGCTGGAGACAAGGCAATTACTTTACCCTTACTGTCTTTAAAGGAATCTACTATACCTCCGCCAAAACATAAATCAGATATTGCAATTGTTAGTCTAGGTTTTAAAGAGTCTGTTAATTTTCTTAAATCTTTATAACTTAGTTTATCAGTTTTACCGAATGGAATCACATCTGGATCACCATGGCCAGTTGTATAAACTACTAAAGTATCTTGATTATGCACTCTTTTCTCCAGATCAGAAAAGGCGCTTTTTACACCATGTGAAGTTGAAGGCTGGTTTACATTTATTGGTTTCTTACATTCTATATTTTCATTTGGATCAGATACAACATAAATATTGCAAGGATCAACATTTTTAGATCTTAATGTTCTGTAAGCTCTTCTTAAATTTGTTATGTGTCTATCTTCTTCTGAATCGTTATTTATTAAAACTACAAAAGTTTGCTGTACATAAATAGGTACTAATGGTATTGGAGGAATTTCTTTTCTAGTACTTACTTTTGGCTTAATTTCTTTTTTAATTGTTTCTTTTTGTTTAGGAGTGTATTCGAAAATTGGTGGTTCATCCCTTTCTATACAACTAGAAACATTTAATCCAGCTAAAGCTAATCCAACACTGGCAACTGCTGCTCTTATTCTTTTACCCATATAAAACTAATTTAAGAAATATTTAAAAGCATATCTAAAAGTTACTTTTTAATAGCAGATTCTATTTTTGACTTTAATAATGCTTTTGGATTGCCGCCAACAATTCTTTCTACTTCTTTTCCATTTTTAAAAACTAAAAATGTGGGAATGCTCATAATACTAAAAGTGGAAGCTGTTTCTTGATTATCATCCACATTTAATTTTACAAACTTAACAGATTTCATTTCTTTGCTTAATTCTTCAAATATTGGAGCCATCATCAAACAAGGCTGACACCACGACGCCCATGCATCTAAAATTACAGGTTTATCTGATTTAAGAACTTCTTTTTCAAATGTAGAATCTGTTATTTCTTGCATAGCCAAATTGTTTTAATTAGGTTTAAATATTTTTCTAATGTAGAATATTTATGAGTATTGAAAATAGATTAGAAGCTCTACCAATAAATCATAAATGGAGAGATGAACTTATTTTACCGATAACTGCTACATATGGCCCAATATTAACTGGGGCTACCACTGCTTTTCTTGTATATAACGTAATACCAGACAACTATCCAGTATTGCGCGGTTTATCCAGTCTAATCCTAGGTATCACAAATGTATTGCTACCGACATACGGCATAGTAAGTTATATTATTAGAATTGACAATAACTAAATTTCTTCTGCTTTCTTATTTTTAATTAAAATTAAAGATATCTTTTCTGGTAAATTTCCAATATCTTCGGGATTAAATGGACCATAAATTGTCATATCTTCGCCCATAAATTTAGGAACAGTTTCTAAAAACCTAATTAATTTATTTGGCTCTTTTACTTCCTGTTTTTTTTCAACTAATTTAACCTCTGGTTTTTTTCCTTCTAATAAACTATTCAGAATTCCATTTCTGGCTGAATTTAAGTTACTTATCAAAGATTCGTACAATTCTTTTTCTTCGTGTAATAAAACATCTGAGTCCTGTAATGTAGCATTTACTCTAGAGTTATACATTGCCATTTGGATAATCTTATTTTCTCTTTTTTCATATAGTTCTTTTAATAACAATTGAATGTTTTCTAATTGTTTTTTTATTTTAGTAATACTTTGAGATGCGAAAACGCTGTCTTTTACTTCATAACCCTGCAAAATTATTCTTTTTTCATTAATATACCTAGTAACTTTATTGAAGAAATCAGGGTCTAATTTTTGTAATTCTTTTTTATACTTTTCCAGCCTTAAAATCTCATAAATATTTTCATATGTGATTAACCCCTCTTCTGCCATGAATATTATTATAGAAAAGTCAATTTAAAGATTTATATAGAGAAAATTAACTATTCAAAACCCACTTTCTTCATAACATCTTTGCCATAAAGTTTACCATATGAACCTTCTTTACAACTTACTTCATCAAATCTGTCTATAACATCTCCTGCTTTTCCATCAAAATGCATTAAAGGAACTGGATCTGAAGAATGCCCCCACAATTCACAAGGAGTAGAATGATCTCCTGTGACAACTAATTCTATATCTTTTAAAGTTTTTAAGAACTTAAAAAATTTAGAATCTATTAATTCAATCATTTTTACTTTTTCTTTTGGTTTATTATCATGGCCTGGAATATCTGTTTCTTTAAAATGAATTAAATAATTTTCATATTTCATTTCTTTTAAATGATTAATACTTTCGTCTATTGTTTTATTCAAACCTTCAAATAAATTTTCATATATATCTTTGCTATTTCCAGCAGGGTAATAAAAACTTAATATATGCATTCCTGATAAACTAGCTAAAGCAATTTCTAATGGCATTGAAACTACTGCTGCCCAACCTTTCTTTTTTGGTAATTCTGGCAATTCTGTTCCTGCATCTCTAGACACTAAAACATTAGCTTCCAGTAAATATTTTTTCTTCCTTTCTTCATTTATTTTATGATTTTTTAAAATTTCATAACTTTGTTTTGTGAATTCATTTACCAAATTAGCAGAGAGTTTAGTTTTTGCATTTGGATCTAGAGGTTTGCAGGATTGTAATGATTGACTATTATTTGTGACAGCTACACCGAATTTTCCTACTTTTTTGTATGCCGGATCTACATTGCTTATATTTGAAGAAAAATCACCTTTAATTACTAAAACTCCTCTATGACCTACGGTTGCTTTGAATTTAAATGGATAACCTAAATTAATACTAGAATTTATTGAATTTGCTAGTTCTTGTGATTCCTTTGTTGTTAGAGTTCTCCCTGCTCTTCTATCAATTAATTTTTTACCATCTTTTTCTACTGTTGAAAAATTTACTCTTAAAGCTAAATAACCTGGTTTGAAGTCCATATTTGTGCCATAAGCTTCTAATGGTCCTCTGCCTAGGTAAAATTTCTTAGGATCGTAACCTAGTAAAGCTAGAATTGCTTCATCGCTTTCTGGAGCTATTTGTTCTGAAATTGTATAAACGTAACCATGTCTTGCTTCAGAAGCAAAGTGATCTAGATTAGGAGTGGAAGCATATTGCAATGGTGTTTTATCATCTAATAGCTTACAAGGTCTGTCACCTATGCCATCTAGAATTACAAATATTCTCACCATAAATAAGGCTTAAATTAGTCTGTATTTAATTTTAACGGTTTTACTTTAATCCATTAACACATGTTGAAATGTTGGATGTATTGGTTTAGATGTTAATTCTATATTGAAAGGTAAGGCTAACTGATCAGTGTTATAAGAATGTTTATTGGTTTTGTGAAACGCTTCATAGCTGGATTTATCATATATGTGGGGCTGTAAACCGAATGATAATATTGCTTTCCTTAATACTCTTGGATCTGCTCTAACTTTCCTACCGACCCATTCTGCAATTGCATTATTCTCACCTCTATAATTGGCTATACTTCCCATACCATCATTTATTTCCTGTCCAAAATGTGCATGAGCCAATTCATGGAAGAATACTTTATCTCTTTCGTAACCATAAAGCCCATTTGCTAACAGAATTTGTTTATCTATAAAATGGCAATAGCCCTCACCATTAGTCGAATTTATAACCCTTAATGTCCAACCATCACTTACCAATAACTCTATAGATTCTTCATCAAGGGGTCTATGTTTTATTTCTTTCCAAATTGTTCTATTATCTCTTTTTTCTGCAGCTTTAATGATGTCATCTAGTTTTTCCCATTTAAAATCTCCAGAGTAATAGGGATTTAAATCTGCAGAGTAATAGGGATTTATCATAAAGAAAGTTTAAGCAGGAGTTTAAATTAATTATTGTATTAGGATATATTAATCCATCAAAGTGTTAGTTATATCTACTGTTCTAGAACCTGCAAAGGGAAATGGAATTTGTCTATGAGAATTAGAATTTTTGCCAAAGGCTTTGTAACTTGCTTCATCATAAATTTGAGGTTTTAATTCAAAAGCATAAACTGCAGATCTTAATCTATAAAATTTAGCCCTTGATTGCCTGCTTAACCATTGGACTATTGCTGCATTATCCAATTTATATTTTGGTTCTTTAACTTTATCTAATTCTTCTTGAAAATGTGTATAAACTAATTCTTGAAACAGAGCTTTATCCCTGTCGTAATGTTCTAAACTTTCATTTAAAACTATTAATTTTTTACTAGGTGCTATTCCTGTTAAAGATTCTGCTTTTGAGTCTAGTGAATGAACTTTCCAGCCTCTACGTTTTAATTCCCAAATAGAATATCTAGTGAATTTCTTCTCTTCAATTGCACGCCAAATTTCTCTATCTGGTGTTTCTTTACGTAATCCAGTTACTACTAAATCAAGTTCTAACCATTGCATTAGATATGGATTCATAGATTTAATTGAATAGATTAGATTTATATGTATTTTTAATGTTCATTATAGATTATGAAAATAAAGGAAATACCTGAAGATTTTAGAGTAGAAGAAATAATTGACTTAAAGATTGTTAAAAATAAGACTAATTATTCAATTTATAAATTAACTAAAAAGGATTGGGATTCTTTTAAAATATTAAACACTATAGCTAAGGTATTAAAAACTAAGATTAAATTTATTGGATATGCTGGGAATAAAGATAAGAAAGCTATAACTGTACAGTATATTTCTTTTTATAAGATTGATGAAAGAAGAATAGATAGAATAAATATTAATGGTGTTAAATTGGAATTTATTGGTTATTCTGCAGATAGAATCAATTTAGGAGATTTGAAAGGAAATAAGTTTATTGTTGTTGTTAGGGATTTAAATAAGAAGAGTGAAATTTCTGATAAAATTAAACTAGAGAATTATTTTGATGAACAAAGGTTTGGGAATAAGGGAACTACACATTTAGTTGGGAAAGCAATAATTAAAAGAGATTTTAAAGAAGCTTGTAGAATACTTGGATTTGAAGTGAAGAATAATGATTATATTGGAAGTTTAAGAACTGAACATAGGAGGTTATTAAGATTTTATATTTCTTCTTATCAATCTTATTTGTTTAATTTAATATTGAGTAAATATATTGAACAATTTAAACATTTGAAAGTCAATTATAAATTAGGAGAGTTAAATATTTCTGAAGAAGATTTAGAGAACTTTGACATTCCATTGATTAGTTTTGATGCTGAATTTGATAAGAAAATTAAGAAGATAGGTGAAAAAATATTGGAAGAAGAGGGAATTAAATTAGATGATTTTTTAGTAAAAGAAATTCCTGAATTAATTAATGAGAGTGCCTATAGAAAAGCATTTGTTGATGTTAAAGATATTAAAGTTGAATTTGGAAATGATGAAATTAATAAAAGTAGAAGAAAATGTACAATTGAATTCTTTTTACCTAAAGGATGTTATGCTACTTTATTGATTAAGAAATTGGAAAGCTATTTAAACTAAAATTTAATCTTTAAGAATATGTTTAAGAAAGAGATAGATTTTGAAGGAATGTTTAAAGAAGCTTATTCTGATATTAAAGAGAAGAAATTCAATAAAGCTATTCTAATTTATAATAAAATAAATAATCACTATAAAGAACTAGCAGAAGATAAAAAAAGTAGTAAAGTTAAAAATGATTTAACAATATTATATAAAGAATTAAGTCTGTATTTAAGAATAAATGAAGCTTATGCACTGGCACAGAAAGGAAACTTTGATTCTTTGAATAGTGAAATCAAAAGTATACATGATTTAACCTATGAATTAAAAATTGAAAGAGATAAGTCTCCTTTAATTGAATATGGTGAAAAACATTATGAATTTTTTTTAGATATATTCACTTATAATTTAAGTTTAAATGAATTTGAAAATAAACATAAAGAAGTTGTTAATTTATTAGAAGAAAATGAAATTGATAAAGCTATGAAAGAATTTTCACAATTAATAATAGTTTATAATAAGTTATATGTTAAATTAGACCATGAAAATAAATTGGAGTTATACTCAAAATTAAAAGAAGCCTATAGAAATATTTCAATTAAGAAATTATTTGCTTTAGCGAAAGATAAACCTAAGATAGTTGCGGGAAATGTTAGAGAAGAATTAAGAGTTGTAAATAAAGTTAAAAAAATAGAGAATAGAGAAGTTCCTCAGAATACATTCAAAGATTTGCATGAGATGATTAAAAAAGGCGATTATTCCAAGGCACTAGAATTTTATGAAAATTTATAATTATCTTTAATAACCTTCCAAATTAAAGTGTATCCTAAAATCATGCTTGCAAGAATTATTAATAAAGGTATTTTCTGGCTTTTTAGATAGTCACTTGCAAAACCATAAATGATTGGTCCTATAAAAACTGCGGCTTCTGAAGCAATAGAATAAATTCCAAATTGTAATCCAGATTCATAACGTTTGGTTATAGTTGAATATTGTGCACGAAGATATGACTGGCTATTGCCTACTGCTAAGGCCCCAAAAATAATTATTAAGATTAATCCGAGTATTCCAAAATTGGTAACTAACATCAATATGGTAATTGCCCAACAGATAACTGAAAGTCCGAGTAATTTTAATACATCATATTTTTTTGCTAAAATCCCGCCATACCATGTGGCTGGAAATGCAATTATTTGTACTAATAAGATTATAATTCCTATTTTTAAAGTGGAAAATCCCAGTTCTTTAGAAAAATAAATTGTCATAAAAAGCAATATCACTGTAATGCCTTCACTGATCAACCAATAACCAATTAAAAGTAAAAACTTTTGAAGTTTAGGTATGGAATGTTTTCTATTTATTGGGATGGATTCATTTAGTTTTATATCTTTCAACCCTTTTAATGCATAAATTGAAAAAATTAAATAAAAAAAGGCAGTACTTAGAAACACTATCGGGTGATAATCGTTTCCAGTTAATTTCTGCAATAGAATTACCATAATTAAAGCAACAATACCGCCAATATACCCAAATCCCCAAGCGAAACCACTATATTCATAAGACTCCTTATTTTGAGAAATGTGAGGCAATATTGAATCTGAAATAGAAAGGCTGAGTATAAATGCTGCCTGTGTTAAGATAAAAATGTAATATACTGGACCAATAAAGTATTGCACACCAAAAGCAATAACAACCATCCCAATAAATGAGATATATATTGAAAATTTAAAGGCTGAAAATTTATTATGCGTATCTGAATATTTTCCAATAAATATTGCAGCAATTACTCCCAGCACAGTTGCAATAGCATTTGCTATGCCCCACGCGCCTAAAGAGTAACCTTTTTGTAAAAGAATTGTAGAGAAAAATATGGGTAGTAAAAATGAGGTATAAATTAAAATATAACTTGAATTTGCAAAGTCATAGTAAGCCCACCGCCAGACGCTCTTTGGTAAAGTCATATAATAGTATTATTTATTTGGTATAAAAGCTTTCTTAATAAATAAGAAGGATAAAAAGACTTTTAAACGTTGATATAACTATAGTTCTATGTTTAAATTTTTAAAAGATAAACTGAAAGGAGCACTTGCTAAAATAAGTAAAAGTGTAGAAGATGAATCTCCTAAAGAAGAATTAAAAAAGGAATTTGATATAGAAGAGAAACCTGAAATTAAAACTCAAGAGAAAATTGATAATGAATTATTAGAAATTGGAAAGCCTAAGAAGAAAGAGTTTAAACAGGCAGAAATTAAAGAAAAACCTAAGAAAGTTAAAGAGAAAAAAGTAAAGAAAGAAAAAGTTGAAATTGAAGTCGAAGAAGCTGTTGATTTAGAAGAAGTTACAAGAGAAGCTGAAGAATTTAAAGAAATAAGAGAAGATAAGAAAGAACAAGAAACTCAAGAGATAATTGAAGAGTTTAAAGAAGAACCTAAAGAGAAGAAAGGATTTTTTTCTAAATTAAAAGATAAATTTACTAAGAAAGAAGAGACAGAAATTAAACCTGCTGTAAAAGAAGAACCTAAAGAGAAGAAAGGATTTTTTGGAACTATAAAAGAAAAGATAACTACAACTAAAGTCTCGGAAGAAAAATTTGAAAGTTTATTTGAAGAATTGGAACTAGCTTTATTGGAAAATAATGTTGCTTATGATGTTGTTCAGAAAATTAAAGATGATTTAAAAAAGGATATTGTTGAGAAACCAATTAAAAGAGGAGAAGTTGAGAATACAATAAGTAATGCTTTAAAAGAGAGTATAGAAGATTTATTTTTAACTCCTAATATAAACTTAATTGAAAAAATAAAAGAGAAACAAGAGAAACCTTTTGTTATATGTTTTGTCGGGCAAAATGGTGCTGGTAAAACTACATCTATAGCTAAAGTTGCAAATAAATTAAAAGAGAATAAGATAAGTGTTGTTTTATCCGCTTCTGATACTTTTAGAGCTGCTGCTATTCAACAATTAAAAGAGTGGGGAGAAAAACTAACGATAAAAGTTATAGCGCATGATTATGGTTCAGATCCTGCTGCAGTTGCGTTTGATTCTATTTCATATGCGAAAGCACATAAGATAGATGTTGTATTGGTTGACACTGCTGGAAGGCAACATTCTAATAAGGATTTAATTCGAGAGATGCAGAAAATAATTCGAGTTGCTAAACCGGATTTGAAAATATTTGTTGGTGAAGCAATTACTGGAAATGATTGTGTCGAGCAGGCTAAAGAATTTAATGAGGCAATAGGAATAGATGGAATTATTTTAGCTAAGGCAGATGTTGATGAGAAAGGTGGGGCAATGATTTCTGCTTCCTATATTACTCATAGGCCTATAATGTATTTAGGGACTGGGCAAGGTATTAAAGATTTAAAAGAATTTAATAAAGAAGAAATTATGAATAATTTAGGACTTTAATAACTTTCAATTTTTAAACCTTTTACTCTCGAAAAGTCTTTAACATTCTTTGTAATTACTTTTTCATTCTTCACTAATGCTATTCCGGCTATTAAACAATCGAGTGGCTGAAGCATATTTCCCTCTTTTATTAGAGTGCCATGTATTTCTCCTGCTTTTTTTCCACTTTCTTCTTCCAATCCAAGAATAAGCTGGCTGTTTATTGTCGATTCTATTCTTTGTTTTTCTTCATTTTGTTTTTTACTCCTTTCTAGGCCACTAAAAAGTTCGAATAGTGTAATTGTTGTAATAAATATTGTTTCTTTATTTATAGAAAGCTGTTTGGCTTTGTCTAATGCCTCTTTTTCTTCTCTCATTAAATCTATAATAAATGAAGTGTCCGCTATCATTGTAATTGTTTTGCAGTTTTGTCTAATCTTTTTTGCATTTCCTCATTCATTTTTTTTCTCCAATCCTTAATATCTTCAGCGTCTTTATTTGAAATAAGTCCTACAAGATCTAGTATTGAACTTTTTTTTGTTAGTTTATTTACTACGTCGCTAAAGCTTTCATTTTCTCCCTTATAGGAAGCTAATCTTTCATATGCTTCGTTTGTTATTGTTATACTCTTAGTTGCCATAATAATCAGTGTACGTACGTGTATTTAAATATTTTGGCATCAGCCTTGCATAAATAATGATTAAAATTAATTAGGAAAAATTTAGGGCTTTAATAACTTTCAATTTGAGAAAAACATTTGACATTTATTTTCTTAATCTTTTATTTAATACTTATATTCGATATTACCCTATTTTTATTTGACTGGACTATAAAGAATGTCAGAACCGGAAAGCTTATAACTATAGCTATAATTATAACTATATGGCTACGACAATACAAATTTCAGATACAACAAGACAATTACTAGAAACATTAAAGAAAAGTGAAAATGCCAGATCTTATGATGATATAATCCAAATTTTAGTTAAAGATCGTGCAAAAATTTCTATGTCTATGTTTGGCACTATTAAGGATCTAAAGTGGAAAAAAGGTGACAGGTTGAAATTAAATGAGTTATAAATATATTATAGATAGCTCTGCCTGGATTGAGTATTTTAATGGCAGAATAAATGAGATTAAAGAGATTATTGAAAAGGAGACAATTGCAACATCAATAATTGCTATAGCTGAATTAGCAGATAAATTTGAACGAGAAGACCGTGAATTTAGTAAATATTTAAAGTTTATTCAGAGCAGGGCAGCAATACTCCCACTTACTTTAGATATAGTCTTTAAGGCGGCAAAAATAAAAAAAGAATTTCGTGGAAAAAATCCAAAGTTTGGTTTAGCTGATGCACTCCATTTATCTACGACATTGAAAGAAAATTCAATATTACTTACAACTGACAAAGACTTTAGTGGTTCTGATAATGTTTTAATAATTTAAATTCCATTTACTTTTAATAAAAATCCTATTCCATAACCTAACAAAGCAGCTACTAAACCTATTATCATCATTTCTAAGCCTGATTTTTTCCATGAACCAATACTTAATTTTGCTTTTAATGCACCAACAATAAATAATATTAAACCTGAAAATGTTAAAGAAGCTATTATGCCAGATTTAACACTAAATATAAAGAATGGGGCTAGAGGGATTAAACTTCCTATTACTGTAGAGATTCCAACAACCCATGCACTCTTTAATGGTTTTGCATAATCTGAAGAAGATATCCCCTGCTGTTCTAATAATAATGTTTGAACCCATAATTTCCTATTTGAAGTTGTACATTTAACTAAAGAATTTAATTCTTTTCCTTTGAAACCTTTTTTTGAGTATAATTCTCTAATAGTTTTAGATTCTAATCTTGGTTTATCTTTAACTGATTTATTTTCTTCCTCAACTAAACTTTCATAATAATCTTTAGCTGCTTTTGAAGAAGTGTAAGCTACTGCCGCCATTGAAACTGATTCTGCTACTGTTGCTACAATTCCTGAAATTAAGACTATACTTGTAGAAGAAGTTGCTGAAGCTACTCCTAAAGTCAAACCTAAGACGTTAACTATACCGTCCTGACCACCAAGAATATACTCTCTAAAATTAACTCTTTTTTTATCACCCATTACTTTATCTAAGAATTAGTTTAAATATAAACATTTCTAAACCAAATACTTTTAAACCTTTAGAATACTAATTTTATATGGTTTTAGATAAACTAAGCGAGTCATTAAAAGGAACATTAAGCAAGATAGCAAAAGCTATGTTTGTAGATGAGAAATTAATAGATGAATTGGTAAAAGACATTCAAAGGGCATTGTTAAGTTTTAATTTTAATATAAATGTTTCTGAAACGTATCATTTTAAATATCAAAGAATAAATGAAAAATTATGGTTAAAGTTAATCCAAAAGAGGTAATGCAAGAACTTGCTAATGATTTTGTTAATTTTTTCCAAGGTTATAAAGTTAAGGGTTTGGAAAGCGGAGAGGTAAACACTACAGCTCAACATAATTATATAGATCTTAATTATACTGGCAGGGAATTTTTAAAAAGACATTTTTTAAAAAAAGTTAAGATTGTTTTTAATAGCAGAGGCCGTAATGTTGATGTTAATATTGATTATGTTCTTGGAATTTTAAAGAGGAAGAAAAAAACTACTTTCTCATTCAATTTTCACTTTCCTAATGGTAATGAAAGGAGCAATGTAGTTCTATTAAGCTTTAGTATGAGTGGCGACGAGTATTTAACTTCTGAATTATATATTGAAATGCTGCAAACGTTAGAAGCTTTTATGAATAGACATAGATATAAAATACAGAAAAATTTGTATCATGATATAAAAGATGGTGGTGTTTTCTCAAAAATTTTACCGCCAGAAAAATATGAAGAAAAGTATTAGGATATACATTTTTAAACCTTTAGAATACTAATTTTATATGGTATTAGATAAACTAAGTGAATCATTAAAGAATACGTTAAGTAAGATAGCTAAAGCTATGTTTGTAGATGAGAAATTAATAGATGAATTGGTAAAAGACATTCAAAGGGCATTGTTAAGTTCTGATGTTAATGTAAAATTAGTTTTTGAGTTAAGTAAGAATATAAAAGAAAGAGGATTAAAAGAAAAGCCTCCAGGAGGAATGACACAAAAAGAATATTTGATTAAAATTGTCTATGAAGAATTGGTTAAATTTATGGGCGGGGAAGGGGCTAAAATAGATATAAAAGAAAAACCATTTAAAATTATGATGGTTGGAACATACGGACAAGGAAAAACAACATCAATAGGAAAGTTAGCTAAGTATTATTCTAAAAGGGGATACAAAATATGTGCTTTAGGATTGGATGTTTATAGACCTGCTGCTATGGATCAATTAGAACAAGTTTGTAAATCAATTAATGTTCCTGTTTTTATAGATAAGAAAGAAAAGAATCCTGTAAAGATTTATAATAAATTTGAAAAAGAATTAAAAGAATTTGATGTTATTATAATAGATACTTCTGGAAGAGATGCATTATCTTCTGATTTAATAAAAGAAATTGAAACTTTAAATAAGACAATAAAACCTAATGAAAATTTATTAGTTATTTCTGCAGATATTGGACAGGCTGCTCAAACTCAAGCTAAAGCTTTTCATGATGCATGCGGCATTACTGGAATAATTGTAACTAAATTAGATGGAACTGCTAAAGGCGGAGGAGCTATTTCTGCTTGTGCAGTTTCTGGAGCCCAAATTAAATTTATAGGTTTAGGAGAAAAAGTAGATGATTTAGAAACCTTTAATCCTGAAGGATTTGTTTCTAGAATTTTAGGCATGGGGGATTTAGAAGCTTTATTAGAGAAAGCTAAAGAAAATTTAAATGAAGAAGATGCAAAAGATATGGCTAAGAAAATGTTGAAAGGAGATTTTAATTTCTTAGATTTATATGAACAAATGGAATCAATGAATAAAATGGGCTCTTTAAGTAAATTGGTAGAATTAATTCCTGGATTTTCAAATGCTAAAATCCCTAAAGAAATGTTAGAAGGGCAAGAAGGCAAAATGAAACAATGGAGATATGCTTTACAATCAATGACTAAAGAAGAATTGGAAGATCCTGAATTATTAGATGCTTCTAGATTAGATAGGATTAGCAAAGGTTCTGGTGTACAACAACAAACTATAAGAGAATTGTTAAAACAATATAGGCAGAGTAAAAAAATGATGAAGATGATGAAAGGTATGGAAAACGAAGGTGATATGAATAAATTAATGAAAAAATTTAAAGGAAAAATGCCTAAGGGAATGATGTGAAATTATGAAACTAAATTTTAAAGAATTTGACTATAAAATATACAACAATCATATAAATTTAAATTTTAATGGCGGTAAAAAAGTTCATCCATTTAATTTGTATTATAAAGACATTGCTAAATTTAAGCTGTTTGATTCTCTTTAAAAATACGAATTATATTTATTGAATCATAATATTTTCAGAATACAAGCAAAGGCTATTTTAGAATTAAGTAAATTTCTAAAAAACAGAATAAAATATCCGAGATATTATTTTGGACAGATAAATGAAGCAATTATTGGAAGAAAAAATAGAAGAAGAATCATTTTAAAATCAAGAGATTTATATTATACAAATGAATGTTAAAGATGCTAATGAATTCCATGAAAAGTGGAATAATTTTAAGAAAGGTTTCTAATAAACGTGATATCTGGTTCCAACTTTTGTTTCAACTATTTCTCTATCATTTCCTTCTATGTAATCTAAAAGCATTTCTTTAGTGCCTTGAATTATTCCAGGTTTTGAACGACTACGTATAACATCTCTCCCTATGACTGTAAAGCCCATACGATCGCTTCTAACTGGAGCCCATATACCCCAAGTAAGGTAGGCTCTATGAACTGCAATTCCTTCCTGCTCGATTATAACTGCAGTTACTTTGCCTGGTGAGTGAATTAAGTGAGACTCTCCAGACTGGAAACGTCTCATTTGCAGTTCATAATCTAATAATTCTATATCTGAATTCGTTGCTTTTTTCATTGTATCTATTAAGCTCATATACAAATTGTAAGGAAAAATTTTATAAGGGTTGCTATAAGATAAAGACTATGAAAACTTTAATTGCACAAGGTGCAGAAGCTAAAATTTATAGAATAACTGAAGGTGGCACTAACCCGGGCATTATACTAAAAGAAAGAGTTCCTAAAGAATACAGAATAAAAATATTAGATGAAAAAATAAGAAAGCAAAGAACAAAAAGAGAAGCTTCAATTTTATTTAAGGCTGAAAAAATAATAAATGTGCCGCATATGATTCATTCTGAAGACTATGAAATTTTAATGGAATTTATTGATGGAAAGAAATTAGCAGAACATTTAGATAACTTTAATGAAAAAGAAAGATTAGAAATTTGTGGAAAGATTGGAAAAGAAGTTGCGATATTGCACAATAACAATATAATTCATGGTGATTTAACAACTTCAAATATGCTATTAAAAGATGATAAAGTTTATTTTATAGATTTTGGATTAAGTTTTATAGATGAAAATAAAGAACACAAAGCTGTAGATTTGCATTTATTAAGACAAGCTATAGAAAGCAAGCACTATAAGCATTTTGAAACAAGCTTTAGAGAAATAATTAAAAGCTATGGATGTAATAGTGATAATTCTAAAGAAATATTGAAAAGATTTGTGGTAGTTGAAGGAAGAGGAAGATATAAAAATAAGAAGAAATAATTATATACTATGGGTTTATTTAGTTTTTTAGGTTTTGAGAAAAAAGAAAAAAGTGCTGGGGATTCTATATACGATGTTGAACCTGCTGCCTTGAGAGCGCAAGTTGATGGAATATATAATAGAATTAAAAGGGCAAGAGAGCAGAAAAATAAACTTCCAGCTGGAAAAACTTTGTTAAACCAACTTGAATTAATTCAAGTGAGAGAACCTGAAACTTACAGAGTAATGATTAATGTAGTTTTGCCTGAAATGTCAAAATTAAACAATGATATTAAAACTTTATTAGTGAGAATAGGAGATACAAAAACTGAAATAACTGTTCCTCAAAATTTATTAGATTTCTTAAATAATGCTAGAATGGAATTTGAACAAGATGTTAGACTTGCTGAAAACATTAGTAAACCAATCTCAGATAGAAAATTGAAGAGAGTTGTTGATAGACCTAGAAAAGTAGCTTAAGTTTATGAAATTATTAAAAAGACGTGATTTTGGTGTTGAAGCTAATGTTAAAATAAGAAGAAGAATTTCTCAAACTATTGAAGATGTTAATGTGAGAGAAAGATTATTAGATATTGCAACTGAAGTGGATATTATTGAAAAGAACTTAAGAGATTTAGATAAAGTAAGACCTTTAATTTTTGACACTTTAGATAGATTATTAGAGACTAGAGAATTATCTAAGAAAGAAGACTTTCCAAAGGATTTACAAGCATGGTTAAAAGTATGGACTACAAGATTACTTGCTTTTGCTAAATATGGCAAGTTTGATAATCTAAGAAAAGCTGCATAAAACATAAGCTTTTAAAAGAAGAGCTAGTTCTAATTTACTTATAGCCCCGTCGTCTAGCGGCCAAGGATATGGGCCTTTGGAAGTTACTGAAGAAAGCCTGTGACGGCAGAAATTCATTTTATGATGAATTGCCGATTTCGAATCTGCCCGGGGCTATTTATTTTCAAATTTTTTGTATATTTTGCATTTTAATTGTAATATTTGCATAAATTTCTAGATAAGATTAATAAACTTTGATTAACTTAATAATCTGATGATAAAAATGAATGGAAAGGGAAAAAATGTTTTGTTAGCGGCGGGTGTAATGTCTTCAATACTTGGAATTACTTTTGCAGTGCCTTCATTTATTAAAGAGATATATTCTGCAGCTATAATTTCTACAATTTTTATAATAGGTGGAATGATATTAATTGCAATTGCGATAGGGGATTAATTTGGATAACCTAAAGAAAAACATTTTGGATCTTACTTACAATAAATATTTACAGTATTTTACTACTTGTATTATTATAATTTTTACTTATTTTATTGCAGCTGTGATAGCATTAATAACTAAACAGGTAGATTATACCAGTTTAATGTCTTTTAGTATGCTTGGCATTATTTCCTCATTATTTTTTACTATAAGTATTGCATTACTTGTAAAATTCAGAAATAGGCTGAATAATATTTTAAAAGAGATTAAGTGTTTGGAGTAACTAAGTTCACCACTAAGTATTAAATAGTTAATAGGTCCTATAATTGTATGGAAGACAAAAGATTGTTACAAATTATTAATTTTCTTAAAGAAATAGAAGGATTCAAGACACTATATAGAATGATACATTTAGAAAGAGGAAGAATGGAAAGTGATGCTGAACATACATGGCACTTGTGCATGTTTGCTTTATTATTAAGAAATGAAGTAAGTTGTGAATTAAATTTAGAGAAAGTGTTTAAATTGGCCTTATTACATGATTTACCAGAATTATATGCTGGAGATACTTATGCTTTTGATGAAGAAGGCAAGAAAACTAAGGCCTTGAGAGAAGAAAAGGCTGCAACTGAATTATTCTCTATATTGCCTGAAGATTTGAGAAATGAATTACATGCTTTATTTCTTGAATATGAGTCTTTAGCTTCTCCTGAAGCAAGATTTGTAAAAGCAATAGATAAGATACAACCAATATTGAGTAGTGTTAAAACTGATGGTTTAACTTGGAAAGAGAATAAAACTGATAAAGAAACTGTTAGTAATTATGGTACTGAGTATATTGCATTTGATGAAGCATTGAAAATCATACATAAGGAATTACTAAATGAAGCTGAAACTAGAAATTTATTCTATAATTAAATTTAGTAAGCTTTTTATTCTTTCTTAATCCTAATTTATTCATGGAAATTTTATTTCATTTACAAGATAATGAGAAAATAGTTATGACAATTAAACCTAAAAAGATGTTTATTTTTCAAGGTGCAATACAGAGTGCTATATTATATTTTATAATTTTCATGTTTATTTTTGCATTTTCAATATTTAGAGTTGGTAAATCTGGTGCATTTCTTAGTTTATTCTATTTAGTATTTTTTGTATTTATTATAGGAATTAGCGTATTAAGTGCTACTGTAAGATATACAAAAGAAAATTACTGGATTACAAATCAAAGAGTGATATTTAGAAGAGGATTTTTTGGATATTCAATAACTTCATTACCTTTAGAAAGGATTGTAGATGTTGTTATTTCAAGATCATTTTTCCAGCAATTATTTGGAACTCCAAGTTTACATTTAGATACTTTTGGTTCTGGTTCTGTAGGCGGTATCGGCGGAAATTATGCAGTAAACAAAGGAACTATGTTTGCTGTTGATAAACCGGAAGATTTACAGAGATTAATTCTTGAATTAGTTAAGAAGAAGAGAAAAACTGAAAAGTTGTCTATGTAACTATTCAGATAAAGTTTATAAGTTATTTATTAATTCTAATTTAGTGATAGCCCCGTAGTGTAGCGGCCAAGCACGTGAGACTCTGGATCTTGCAACCCAAGTTCGAATCTTGGCGGGGCTATTAAACATAAAACTAATATAATTGTTAAAACGCTAAATATTTATGGATCCTCCAAAAACAAAGGGCGTTGATTATATACGTTTATATGACGTAAATGAAGTTGAGAAACTAAAATTCAATAAATGTGAAATTGAAATAAAAGATTCTAAATTATATGTTGATGGTAGGGAAGTAAATGACTTCATTCTTGATGGTAATTCAGTTATAGTTAAAGCACAGCACTATACTTCTAAAGAATTTGTTAGTGATATAAGAACTTTAAGAAGGTTTGTTCCTTGGAATGAAGAAGACAATTATGTATACTTTTTAGAAAATGACTTTTATAATTTATCACCATCTGAAATAAGACATATATCTGGTGCTTCAGGTGCAGATGTTAAGTTCCAAGTTGAATTTATTGTGGACTTAAGAAGAGTGTGGATAAAAATACAAAGGAATCATCCTCTGAAATTGGCCATTTATGAAGGATTATCTTCTGATGAAATAATTGAAATTTCCTTAGAACGAATTTAATTTGGAATAGAAGCAACTAAAACTTCTAAGTCTGAGGTTCCAAAGACTTTCTTTACTACCTCTTTAACATCACCCCATTTAAGACTCCCAAGACCACAACCAATATGTGGCATAGCTAAAGAATTTATTTTCCATTCAGGATAACATTTTTCTATTAACAATAAACCTTGTTCAATATATTCTAATCTTGCACTGCTTTTCATATCAAATTGAGTTGCTATGTTTATTACATGTGGCTGTCTATCTGTGGCTCTGTAAAAATGAACTTCGCCTGGATGAAAGTTTCCAGTTCTACAATAACCTTTGTATTCTTTGTACATTGCAGGATATCTTTCTCTGAAAGCTTTAGCTATACCTGCATTCATTATTCCTTGAATATTGCACCCATGGGCATAACAATCCACACCCAAATCAAATAAATCTGCTCTTACTTCTCTAATCATGATTAAAAAAAGCCCAAAATCTTTAAAAGGCTATCTCTAGCTCAAAATTTTCACAATTAAAAATTGTTAATAGGTATTTATTTAAAAAAGAAGAGCTTGAGGGAAAAGTTCCAATAGGCGGTATTTATTCTTTAGAACCTATTACTTTATCTCAAGAAAGCAGGGATTTCATTGCAGACTGGGCAAGTTATTTAGTTGATGCTTTGTTTAGAAGAGGCATAAAAAAGAGTAATTCTTAATAGTTACTTTTATAAAGATTTTTATTAATATGATTCTATGTCAAATGAAATTTTTGAGAGATTGCGAGAAGTTTCACCTGATGGAATACTTTATGGGCAGTTTTTTAGTGCTGGCTGTAATTATTATCGTGCTGTAGTTTTATATCGAAATGCAGAGTTTATACATTCTCCACATGAAATTATGTTAAATGAAGATGTTCGTGGCACTTACAGAAAATTAGAAGAAGTTGCAAGCGAAGTTAATATGACGCTTAGAGCCCATAACCCCCCCTTACCAGAAATACCGACAGACAGAGAAGAATTGAGTGCTTTGGTTAGCAACTTAATGACAGATTTATTCCAGAAAAGAAGATTATAATTCTTTAATAAGCTTTATAAATCCTAACTTATCCCAAGGTTTTATGGCAAGAAGATTTTCAAGAAAGAAAGGTCAGGCAGGAAGTAAAAAGCCTCTAATAGACAAACCAAAGCCTTGGCTTAGTTATAGCAATACAGAAATTGAACAATTAGTTACTAAATTAGCTAAAACTGGAAAATCAACAAGTCAAATAGGCATTATATTAAGAGATTCTTATGGCATTCCAGATGTAAAAAAATATTCTAATAAGAAAGTTACAACAATATTAAAAGAACATAAATTACAGTCTAAATTACCAGAAGATCTGACTAATTTAATTAAAAAAGAATTAAGTTTACATAAACACATAGGAAAGTATAATAGAGATATGACAAGCAGAAGAGGATTAATATTAACACAATCAAAAATAAGAGGATTAACAAAATATTATAAAAGGAAAAAATTACTTATTAGAATAAATGGAAATCCTATTATTAATAGAGTCAGTAAAAATATTAAAAAAGTTTTAATTAAATATCAACAACAACTCTAGCCTTATAACCACTTTTAGTTTTTTCTAAATTAAACATATGATAAG
>CAYNBR010000005.1:0-3946 GCA_964395935.1 Candidatus Woesearchaeota archaeon | reverse complement strand
AGGCGCTTTGCTGACGGTGAGCCTGTTTCATCCATTATAAAAGGAAAAAATTATTGTCCAAAGACTGGGTATATAACAAAGAAGACATTAAGTTAACAGTTTAATTTTTACTTTAAAAAAATAGAGAGGGTAAAGGATGGGTGATGATAAGCAGTTAATATTATCTTTCTTAGAACAAATTAAGAATGTTAAAAATTTATTAGTTATTGCTGAAAAAGAGATTAACTCCTTGAGTGCTTCTATAATTCTAAGTGCAGTATTAAAACATTTTGATATTAAGTTTAGCTTAAATTTTACAAATGAATTAAATATTGATAATAATAGAAATTACTTAATAATAAACAAGAATGAAATTAAAACTATTTTTGATGGTAAAGAAGAGAAGGTTAATTTAAACAATGATGTTTGTACTAATGCTTATTTTATAGGAAAAGAAGCTAGTAAAGAAAATATTAATTTATTATACCTAGCTTTACTATTTGATAAAAATAAAGAATTAATAGATGAAGGGATTAATAATAGAATAATTGATGTTAGAAAAGGCTGTTCAATATTTGGAAGTGTGACAAGAGATATTGTAAAAGCAATTGAGTTGTCTATAGAACCCTATATTATAAGTTTATCAAATAATGAAAAAAGTGTTTTAGAATTTTTAGATGCTAATTCTATAAGTTTAAAAATTAAGGATAAAATGAAGACTGTATTAGACCTAGATGAAATTGAATTAGATAAAATGTTAAAGGCTATGGCATTAAGAAGTCCTAGAATTTCTTTATTAAATCCTATAAGTGATGTTTATTTAATAGTAAAAGAAGAAGAAAACAGCCCTTTAAAAGATTTGAATGAGTTTAAGTTATTTTTAGAAGGGTGTATAAAATTAGACAGGTATTCAATAGCCATTGGAAAATGTTTAAACCCTAGATCTTATAAGAATAGAGCAATAAGTTTAGTAAAGCAATACAGGCAAGATACTTTAGAATTTTTAGACTTGGTAAATAACAATATTGGAACTGGAATTATTTCGGTTAATGAAAATTTAGTTGTTATAAAAGCTGAGAAAAAAATAAATGAAATATTAATAAAATTAGTTTATGATAATTTCTTTTTTAATTCTGAGAAAGCTTTAGTTTCAGTTTACAATTCAGAAATATTAATTTATTACAAAAAATATAATTCTGAGTATAATATTAATAAATTAAAAGAAGCATTAAAAGATGTAAGTTTAGTTGATAATGGTGAAATTTTATTTTTGAAATTTGAAGAAGGTAAAGAGAAAGAAGTTCTTGAGAATGTTTTAAAGTTACTTGAAAGAGCTAAAGTAGAACAGGTTATAGGCTAATTATTGAAGAAAGCTTTATAAATACTGTTCCTTGACCAAATTTTAATGAGCAGTAAAAAACAACAAGGATCACCAGATGTAAAGAAAATTAAGAAATGGGTTCCTATTATGGCTAGTAAGGAATTTGGGAATACACCCATTGGAGAGACTTATGTTGAAACTCCAGAAAAGTCTGTTGGAGTAGTAATGGAATTAAATCTAATGATATTAACTAATGATAGTAAGAAACAAAGCAATAATGTTAAATTTAAGATTACAGAATATAAGAATAATATGTTAAATACGGAATTTGTTGGATGTTATTTACAAAAAGCACAATTAAAAAGAGTAACTAGGCCAGGAAAGTTAAAAGTTGAAGATTCGAATGTTTATACTACAAAAGATAATGTGAAAATAAGAGTTAAGCCAATATTTATTACTAAAGCCAAGACTAACCAATCTAAATTAAGTGCTATGAGAAAAATCTCTAGGGAAGTTGTTTCAGATATGGCTAAAGAAATGGGTTATTCTGAAGCTGTTAAAGAATTAATTTCTGGCGGATTACAAAGAGAATTAAAACATAGAGTTGGAAAAGTTTATCCTTTAGCTTCTTGTATAATTAAGGCTTTTGAAAGATTGAATTAGAATTTACATTTTTTATGAAGATTATACTAAAATTTCTAGAGAAGATTAATAAACTTTGATTAACTTAATAATTATATGAAACAAACTAAAAAAAATATACTCTTGATTGCTGGAGTTATCGGTTCAATTTTAGGTATTGCTTATCTCATTCCTGCTTTTATCAAAGAGATATATTGGTTAGCAGTAGTTGGCACAGTTTTGATAATTGGCGGTTTAGTTTTTATTGCAATTGCTTTTGGTGATTAAATTGGTGTCAGAACAAGTTAAGAAAAATTTATTAGACCTAAGTTATAACAAGTATTTACAGTATTTTAATACTTGTATAATCTTGATGTTTACTTATGTAATTGGCTTATTGATTGCGGCTTTTTCTAATCAGATTGACTTAAATAACAATAAACAGTTAGCTTTTGTATTTGTAGCTTCAGTATTCTTCTTTGTATTACTCCTTTCACTTGTTATTAGGTTTAAGATTTATTTAAAGAATATAGTTGAAGAGATAAAATCGCTTAATTTATAGACTATTATTGATTAGAAATGTTTTTAAAGCATTTATTTGTTCTTTTTATTAACGCCACCGTGGCTCAATGGCAGAGCAGCTGACTTGTATACAACTGATCTTCTGACGCTTTAATTAGCGGATGATCTTAAGAGATCAGCAGGTTGGGGGTTCAACTCCCCTCGGTGGCTTGAGGGCATAGGTTCAAGGCCGTATTACTGTTGTTTTATAAACGACAGGATTTGGAGGCGAACCTATGTCATTTAATTTAAAAAAGGAAGTTGATATCTATAATTATCCTGAAAGGATAAAAAGAGAGAAGGAATTAATTTTTAATGCGAATAAAAAATAAACAATATCTCCTTTAAATTAAAATATCGCTTCTCCCCTACCCTCAAAATGAAGACCTTTATCATTATATATTAAGGCTCTCAATGTGGCACTAAACCAAGGATCTTCAGAATAAATCAATTTTAATATTTGATCTGCCGCAAATTCATGTGCCTTATTTACTGCTTCATCTACAGTTTTTCCCTTAATTAATTCATTCATCACTATATTTGAACAGTCTAGAACTGGCTTGGCTATTCTATCTTGTTCTGGCTTACAAGTAGCATTATGTTGTTTTGATACAAAAAATTTATTCCTGTAACCTATAAAAGCTAAGCATCCTCTATCTACTGCTTTTTTCCCTAATAAGTTTACACAATCGCAGGCTCTAGCAAATGTAATTGTTTCCTTGAAGACATCGGACGAATTAGAATTTATAAATGGTTTATCATAATAGTTATATATGGCATCTTCCGTGCCATGCCCATTAAAAAATATTAATTTAGGTTTTTGACTTTTAATTCTCTTTCTTAAATTTTGTTCTGAAATTTCTTCATTTTCAATTATAGTTACCTTTATTCCTTTTTGCTCTGCTAATTTTATAATTGGTTTTGTGTAAGAATATAAATAATTAGTCTGTGTATCGTGATTTGTTCTTATAACAAACATTTTACATTTTTGCCCTTGATAATAATTTTGGCATCTCCTTAATAAATTGTATTTCCATATCTACTATTGCTTTTCCAACATCTGTTCCATTTTCAACTTCTTTTATCAATTCGTGGCTTGAGAATTCACCAAATCCACCAACTGAAAAACTTACATCTGGTGGCATTGCAGCTAATCTTTCTTTTACGAGTTTTTTCAAATAGTCCATACTTTCTTTATTGTTTTGCATTATATTGCTCCCATTTTATGTAAATGTCCCAAAATTATCTTTGAGTATTTTGTATCATTAAGTATTTCTGCTTTTGCAGTTTGCCAAGTAAAAGTCTCTTTGTCTACCAGGGCGATTATTTCTTTTCTTAAAGGTTCTGGAACACTAGCATAAGCTTGTAAAAATTTTGATTTTAAAACGTCATAACTATCGTTCATATTAATATAATGATTTTGTTGTATTTAAAAGTGTTGATAACATAAATTTATTACTTTTT
>CAYNBR010000004.1:0-35346 GCA_964395935.1 Candidatus Woesearchaeota archaeon | reverse complement strand
ACTGTCTCAATTCATTCAAGAATTTCCTTAATTTATATGTTTGTTTTGTATCTAACATAATAATATTATTTTAAACTCCTTTAAAAAGCATATGCTACAAGCTTACTTTAATCCCATTATTATACTCTATTTTATTAGCTTGTGTAACTGCTTTAATATCATCTTCAAATTCTTTTAATTCTTTAGGAATTGTTAATAATTTAACTGGTTCTTTTAATGATTTACCCTCGCCTGCTTTTTCTTTTCTTACAAAACCTACAACTTCAGCAACTTTATCTCCTAATTCTTCTAAAACATTATCAATCATCTTCTTTTCAACATCTGGCCATTTTAATAAATGCACACTTATTTCTTTCAAACTTTTCTTATAATATTGTTGATAAATTTCTTCAGTTATGAAAGGCATTATAGGGGAAAATAATTTTAATATTGTTGTTAAAGCATAATTCAAAGTATATTGTGCACTCAATCTATTTTCTTTTCCTCTTTTATTAGGATTATATAATCTATCCTTAACAATCTCTAAATAATTATCGCAGAAAGTATGCCAAAAGAATAATTCTGTATTTGCTTTTACTCTAGAATATTCATAAATTTCAAAACTATCTGTACAATTTATTATTAAATTATTTAATTTACTTAACAGCCATTTATCTGTTGCATGTAATTTTTTAGGTACATCCCCTTTGTAGTCTTCTAAATGTATAAATGAAAATTTAGCTGCATTCCATAATTTATTTACAGTTCTTCCTCCAGAAACTAATTCCTTTTCTTGATAAGGTAAATCTTCTCCAAGTTTAGAGCTGGCAGCCCAAAATCTTAGAGCATCTGCTCCATATTTCTCTAAAACTAATTGTGGTTCAACAACATTTCCTTTACTCTTACTCATTTTCTTTCCATGAGGATCTAAAGCCCAACCTGAAATAACAACATTTTCCCAAGGGTTAATTCCATTATGCAATTGACTTTTTACTAAAGTATTAAACAACCAAAAAGAGATTATATCATGTGCTTGCGGCCTTAAATCCATAGGATACAATTTATCATACATCTTAGGAAATAAGCTGGCTGCTATTTGTGGCGTTAAGCTGCTCGTAGCCCAAGTATCTAAAACATCTTTATCAGCTTCAAATTCAGAACTTCCACATTTACATTTTTTTAATGGTTTATCTTTTAATGGATCAACAGGTAATTGTTTTTCTTCAGCTAATATTATCTCATTACATTTCTTACAATACCAAACTGGGAAAGCAACTCCAAAAAATCTTTGTCTAGAAATGCACCAATCCCATTGCAATCCTTTAACCCAATTCTCATATCTATTAAACATATGTTCTGGATACCAATGTAATTTCTTTCCAGCTTCTATAAATTTATCTCTTAAATCTAAATATTTTACATACCACTGTTTACTATTAAGAATTTCAATTTCTGTTCCGCATCTTTCATGGACATTAACAGGATGCGTTATTTTTTTTTGATTAACTAATAATTTATTTTCTTTTAAATCTTCAATTATTTTTAGTCTAGCTTCTTTAATATTTAAACCAAAATATTTTCCAGCATTTTCAGTCATCTTACCGTTCTTAGAAATACTAATCACTAAAGGCAATTTATGAATCTTGTACCATTCAGCATCAGTCTTATCACCAAATGTGCAGCACATTACAGCACCAGTCCCTTTCTCAGGGTCTGCTCTTTCATCTGTAAGTATTTGAACTTCTTTGTTGAATAATGGAATTTTAGCTTTTTTTCCAACTAAATTTTTATATCTCTTATCATCAGGATGTACAAATATCGCAACACAACTTCCAAGTAATTCAGGTCTTGTTGTTCCGATAACTAAATCTTTTCCATTTTCTAATTTAAATATTATATCATTAAAGCTGCTTTCAACTTCTTTATCCTCCAATTCTACTTGTGCTATTGCAGTTTCACATTGCGGACACCATATTGTTGGTGCTTCTTTTTGATATTCTCTTCCTGCCTTATGCAAATCAATAAAACTTTTTTGTGAAATCTTTCTACAATGATCATCTATTGTAGAGTAAAAAATATTAAAATCTGCACTTATTCCTATATTTTTCCAGTCTTGTACAAACCCAGGTTTAATTTCTCCTAAAGTTTTTAAACATAATTTAATAAATTCACTTCTATCCATTCTAGAACCTTTTACATTTTTTAATTTCTCAACTAATCTTTCTGTAGGCAATCCATTATCATCTGTTCCAAAAGGATAAAATACATTCTCGCCTTTCATTCTGTGATATCTTGCAACAAAATCTGCTTGTGAATAACTAAAAGCATGCCCAATATGCATTTTCCCAGAAACTGTTGGTGGTGGCGTATCTATAGAATAAATTTTTTCCTTAGATTTAGTATCAAACTTATAAACTCCTTTTTCCTCCCAAAATTTAAGCCATTTCTTTTCAACAACTTTGAAATCATAATTATCCATAAGTTTGAAGCAGGAAATTAGTTATTAAAATCTTTCTATTGTATAATTAAAACACAAAAAGCTTTATAAAACAACTATAATGCTGTTTATCTGAATGGGAATGTGGCTCAACCTGGGAAAGCACACGACTGAAGCTCGTGGTATTGGGGGTTCAAATCCCTCCATTCCCATTTTGAATATTATAAATATTCTGTAAACAAAATTAAACTATCCAAACATTTAAATACAAATTATAATAAGAAAATAACAATTAAAGAGGAATTTAAGAATGTTAAATAAAAAAGCTGCAATTGAAATGTCAATGACTACGATAATAGTTATAGTTTTAGGCGTAGTATTATTAATTCTGGGTTTAGTATTTGTTCAATTCATTTTCAAAAAAACAACGCTTTTAGCAGAAGGAGCTTTTGATAAAGCAGAAGGCCAGATAGGTAGTTTTTCAGAAATAACAGATCCATTAACTATTAGCCCTAAAAAAATGGATTTAAGTAAAGGAGATACAAAAATAGTTTCTGTAACAATGGCAAATAAGGGTGCAACTAAAGCTAGTGTTAAATTAAAAGTAAATCCATTGACTAAAGCAGATGATTTAATATGTGTATTCGAGGAAACTCAAAATCAAGATTCAGATCCACATTCAATACCTTCTGGTGAATTTAGAACTATACAATTAAGAATAGAAAGCCAAAGTACAGGCACAACAGGAAATAAAGTTTGTAAAATAACCTCAACTGGACTTGGTGAAGATATAACTGCTACAATTTCTATAAGAGTTCAATAATTCTTAAATTTTATATACTTAAGATAGATTATTAATTACATGAAATTGGAAGATTACTTTAAAAATGGCAAAGCTTATGTCTGGAAAGAAAAGTTTGCAATAATTAAAGCTAAGAAATCTGATCCTAAAGCTTTCGTAAACATTATGGATAAAGAAGAAATTACTGTTATAATTAATCAAATTCTTATTAATAAAAATGAGATTATTGAGATAAAGAAAGACTGGAAGATAATAACTCTCGATATAGTATTCCCTATGAATGTAGTAGGTGTTACAGCAAAAATAAGTAGTGCACTGGCAAGAGAGAATATTACAATAATGCCTATAGCTGCATTTTCAAAAGACCATTTTTTAGTAAAAGATAAAGATATAAATAAAGCAATTAGAGTTCTAGAAAATTTAGGAATAAAATTAATAAAAAAAGAAAAATTAAAGATCTGACAGATCTAAATCCTTATCCAAATCTTGTGTACCATCTACATCACTATTGGCTTGATTCAAATCACTCAAGCCTTGATCTAAGGCAACATCCCCTGTATCAGTAGCACTTGTTGAAGCAGGTTGAGCCCCACTTTCTTCAGTATTTGTTGTTTTATCAACTTGTCCTTGACAGCCAATTATCAGAGCTATTAACCCTATCAAAAACAAATAAATTAATTTTTTCATTTAATTCACCCTAAGCAGGAGTACTTCCAGCATCACTTCCATTAACTGTTCCTGTATTTATATCTTGTGATGCAGTGCCTTCACCAGTTGCTACAGTATCAGATACACCTGTACTTGTTTCTCCTGTTCCTTCATTTGTTGAAGTTTCTGTATTAGCAGAAGTTGTAGTTTCTGTACTTTGTTCAGTCTCTTCTAAAACAGCAGATCCATCCTTAAGTGATTTTATTTCTCTAACTGCTTCTTTTAGCACATCTTGAGCCAATTTTAATTCCTGTTGCGCTTGTTTAACTAAATCATGCACATCACTAGGTGAAGCCCCAGATTGCAAACTAGTCTTTATTTGGTTATGTAACTCTCTAGCTTTTGCCACATGTTGTTTAAATTCAGTAACTTTTGCATCTGAAACGTTAGTATCTAGACCTTTTTCTTCTAACTTCGCAAGTACTTTATCCAATTTAGTTTCTAAATGCTCAGCTCTGACAAGTAAGCCAGCCAATCTAACAGAAAGGGTATAACTAGAAGCTCTTACTAAATGAACTCTAGAATTTCTCCATTCCATTCTTAATTTTCCTGACACAGTTTTTAATTGTTCTTTTGTAGGATTATCCCCCAAAGCTTCAACTTGTCTTTTAACAGCAGCCAGACTAGCTAACTTAGAATCTAATTTTTGAATTAATTCATTTTTATTTTCTAAACTAGATTCACTAACTCTAACCTTTACATTCTCTAAGGCTTCTATCATTTCATCTGTTGCATCAAGTAAAAATTGTTTAGCATCTTGGTAAACCTTTTGTTTTAATACTTTACAATCGTCTGTATCCATAATTCTTTTACATTTACTTACAAAATCTTTTTTCTGGTTGACAAAAGTTTTCATCATTTCTTGTCTTTTAAACTTAAGTTCTTTAACATCAGCCTTTACTTCTTTTCTAAACTCTTTAGTTTGTTCTTTAACATCCTTCACTATTTCTCTTAAGTCATTTTTTCTCTCTTTCTCTCTTTTTGCCGTATTTTCAGTATCTGTAGTTGTACTTACATCAGTATTGTCTGCGCTTACACTAGTGTCTGTTTGCACACTTAAATCTCTAGAAGTGTCTTTACCAGCAAAAGCTAAAGGCAGGATACTAAATAAAAGTAACCCTGTAACCAATATTGTTATTATTTTTTTCATTTTGTTCCTCCAATATTTTAAATTCGCAATTTTTTATTATAATCTATATTACTCTATAACTTAACATGTTTATAAACATACTTTCAATTCAGTAAGAAAATAAAGTTAAATTTTTCTCCTAAAGCTTTACAAAGCTCAGTTTATCCTTCTTTTACTTTATTAGAAAATTTTATAAGACAAAGGGATATAAAAAAGAAAATGAAGCAGCAAATATTATTCGCAATAATGTTTATTTTAATGTTAAGCACTGTTTCAGCAGCAACTGTGCATGGAACAATTTATGATCTTTCCTTAAATAAAATTAAAAATATAATCGTTGAAGTCAATTCAGTTCCTGAACAAAAAGTTGTAAGTACAGATGGCACATATTCTTTTGATTTGCCTAAAGGAGAGTATAACATAACAGCTAAAACAATAAACAATAAAGAAATAGTCCAAGAAAGTATTGAAATCAAAGAAGAAGGAACATTTAATATTGATCTATTTGTATTCCCTGAATTAGAAGACAAAGAACTTGCAGAAATTTTAGATTTAGATATAGAAGCTATAGACCTAAAAGAAAATCAAGTTCAAGTATATATTCTAGTTGGAATTGGATTAATATTTATAATATCTTTTATATTTTACTTTAGTAAGAGACTTAAATCAAAAATAAAAAAAGAACCAGGAAGGGAGGAAAGTGAAAAAGAAGCCCAAGTTAAAATAAAAGAGCTCCCTGATAAAGTCTTAGAAATAATTAAAAATTCCGACGGTAGAATTACACAAAAAGAATTAAGAAAAAAATTCCCCTTCTCAGAAGCTAAAATATCTTTAGTTATTTCTGAATTAGAAGCTAAAGGAAAAATTGAAAAGATAAAGAAAGGAAGAGGAAATATTCTAATCCTTAAAAGCTAGTTTACATTTATATTTTGTGCATTATAATCTAATAAATAACCTTGTGTTTCTTTTAACTTACTATAAGCATTTTCTAAATTGGAAAGCAATAATTCTTTATTATCTGGTGCAGGAAATCCTCTGCTTAACCTTTTATCACTCCATAATTCTACTTTCAATATCCCAAGTATATCTTCAGGTAATTTTTCCTCATTTTCTTGATCATTATATTTAAGATTTGTATAAACCATAAAATCTTTCTGTGCATTATCAGGTATTGAAGGAGTTTGTATCTGTTCAATCCTAATTACCTTAACCCAATCATTTATCATGGAAGAAAGTTGTTCTGCACTTTTAATATAGTTAGCAGTATTAATAGTATTATTTAGTCTCTCATCTAAAAATGTAATGCCCCTGACAGTCCAAGCCTTAACTAAAGAAGCCCTGCTGTAAATACTCTCGCTAAATAATTGTTCATGTCTTCTTGCAGGCCTGAAGTTCTTTATACCGCTTAAGAAATTACTTAAAGAATCAGAAGCTTGTTTTAAACTAGCCCTGGCATTAGTTAAATATTCATCTAAATTAGGCATTTTATTTTCTTTATTAGTTCCAAGGAGTGCACTTTTAATATCTGTAAATAAGCCCATAAGCAAATATACCTTTAAATTTAGTTTAAATAAATTTCTATACAGGAAAATGCAACTTCTAAAGAGCTAATTGAAGCAAAGAATATAAATACTAATGATGTAACTTAATAAAAATGGAGATTTTAGAAGACAAATTCTTGAAATTAGTTTATTTTACAGCATTGTTACCATTAATATACTGGCATTCCCTACTGCTAACAATTTTAAATGAAAATTGGGCGATTTTAATTTCAATAACATTTCCATACACAACATTATTTCTAGCGCTTATTCCATTAGTACAATTATCAATTTATAAAAAGAAAAAAGAATTCAATAAATTTTTTAAGTTTTACCTAATTAGTTTCTGTATAGAATTAACTATAATTCTAATAATACTAAGTGCGCCATTTTTTGGTGTGGAAATGAGTACACGTAACGGCAGTATTATAGAATTTTTAACCATATACCTATTTAAAATTATATTATTAATCTCAGGATTTTTATTCTATATATCCAGTTACGAAGATATTAAAAAATATTACAATAAACCTCTTTTTTACCTCTATTATCTATTTATGTTCCTAGCTATTCCTGGTGCTTATCTTATATTAAAATTAATCTTTAGTAGATTTATAAATTGAAATATTATAAATATATTTACTAAATATTTCAGAGCCCTCCTCATTAACATGATCAGGATCAGAAAAGTAGTAAGGTTTATCTAAAAATAATCTTAATGAATCTAAAAATTTAATATTCAAATTTCCTACGTTAACTTTAATATTGAAAAATACCACCCCATAAAATTTATTAAAATTAAAGTTCTTGGATTGCAATGCTTCGATATAGGCTTCAGATTCTGGATTTGCAACTAGTATAACTGAAATATTCTTGTCTTTTGCCAAATATAAAATTTGGTGAAAATAAAATTGAAGTGTAGGATCAAGTAAAGTTTCATTTAAAAATTGTACTTCTATTCTTTTTAAAGATTGTATCCTTAATTTATCCTCTGTTAAATTACCAATACTTTTTAAATGCCCATAGTACAATTCAGAAGGTTTATTTTTAACAAGTAACTCTTTTTCTCTACCCAAAAAAGGCATAATAGTCAAAAGAATAATACTGATTCTAGACCGTCCTGTAACATTTGCAATCTCTTTAAGTGACATAATTTGAGAATAATACCAAGTATCCCATTTCATTTGATTAGCCTTTAGACTATAAGAACTAAATGAATGTGGATCTACCTGAAGAAAAATATATTTAATAGAAACACCATTGTCAATTAGATCTTTTAGTTTATAATAATTCTCAATATAGGTATTTGAATTAAAAGCAAGATTAAAGGAATTCGGAATAAATTTAGGATTTATAGATCGTTGCAAATGAGAATTTCCTAAAAAAAGATAATCAATCTTACCATGTTCATGTAAATAATCTTTAAGATCCTCATTTATCCTATATTGATCTTCATTCTTTATTATAAAATTAAAATATAATATACTTGTTAAAATTAAACCTAAAATTACAAGAATAAAAAAGATAACTGTTTCTTTTAAATAACTCTCAGGCATGAAACTAAGTTAAATTGAGAATTTATAAATTAATATGTGCTTAGATTATCCCAAATTTATCAATTTTCTAAATTGGAAACCTTTTTAAATAATCCAGAAACACCAACTTAAAAGAGTTTTACTAGGGTTATGAAAAATTAACCACTTAATCCGAAAGGATTACAAAAAACAAAATGGCAAGTATATACGATGCGGATATTCAACAATCTATAGAAAAACTTAGCATTAGTTTAAAGCCTATAATTAAGTCTCCAGAATGGGCTAAATTAGTAAAAACTAGTTCTGGTAAAGCGAGACTTCCTGCAAGAGATGACTGGTATCAAGTAAGAGCAGCAGCTATTTTAATCACAGTTTACAAAAGAGGCCCAATTGGCGTACAAAAATTAAGAGTTAAATATGGCAGCAACCAAAGACGTGGCCATAAACCAAATAGATTTCAAATAGCTTCTGGAAAGATTATAAGAACAATTTTACAGCAATTACAGCAAGCAGAGCTTGTAAGCGATAAAAAAGAAGGAATACATAAGGGAAGAGTAATAACTGCTAAAGGTAAATCATTAGTTGATAAAAACGCAGTTTTAGTGAAAAATGAATGAGGTTAATGATAAAGAATATCAAGAGAGAACAAGATTACAAGAACAAATTAATGCATTGGAAAATTTAGCTAAGCAGTACATGACAAATGAAGCAATTTCACGTTATGGTAACATAAAAGTTACAAACAAAGAAAAAGCTTTGCAGTTAATTACAGTCATAGCACAGCTTATACAGCAGCATAAAATAAAAGAGAAGATAACCGATACACAATTAAAACAATTGCTTATGCAATTAGATGAACCCAAAAGGGAAACAAAAATAAGAAGATTATAAAAAAATGGCACGTAACAAACCCAAGGCTAAAAAATTAAGATTAGCAAAAGCTAGAACTTTAACAAGATGGGCACCAGTATGGATAGTTCCTAAAATAAACAAAGGAATGAGAAAAGTCCATCCTATGCGTTACACTGTAAAGAAAAGAAGCTGGAGAAGAACCAAATTAAAGAAGTAACATGGCAGAAGAAAAATTATTCACATTCAGTTTAAGGAAAGAGTTTAGAAAAGCTCCAATTTATAAAAAAGCAGCTAAAGCAGTAACAGGTTTAACAGAACTTATTGCTAGACATATGAAAGTTTCTGTTGCAGATGTTAGGATTGGCAGACAATTAAATCTTAAAATGTTATCAAGAGGAAGAACAAACCCTCCTTCGAAAATAAAAATCAAAGTTATAATGGAAAATAAAAAAGCTTATGCTGAACTTCCAGAAGCTAATTTTGAAACATTAAAACCAAAAGAAGACGAAAAGAAAGCTAAAAAAGATTCTAAACCAGAGACAAAAGTTGAAGATAAAAAGAAAGAAGATCTTAAAGCTTTAGAAAAAGAAGAATTAAAAGAAATGAAGAAAGAACACAATCCTAAATCTAAAGGCGTTCCAGGTAAAGAGATGAAGGAAAATGAGAAAATAAAAGAAACAACAATGAAACATGAAAGATTCATTCCTCAATCTGGAAAGAAAGATTCTCATGAAGGCAAACCTTAATTCTAAAAAATATATTTTTAAAATAAACATTAAGCTTTTAACTATTACTCATTCTAAGTTATTATGAATAAATTACCTTTCGAAGAAATAACAAGAGAACTTTTAGTAAAGAAAGAATCTGAAACTGATTTAAGTTATGGCAAATATCCAGAACAAAGAACAACAGAAGAATTACTAAACAATGGAGTAATTTGTATAAACAAACCATCAGGTCCAACTTCACACCAAGTAGCAGACTATGTAAAACAAATTTTAAAAGTAGAAAAATGTGGACATGGGGGAACGTTAGATCCAAATTGCACAGGAGTCTTAGCAGTATCATTAGGCAAAGCTACGAGAATTATGGAAGCTTTACTAAAAGCAGGAAAAGAATATGTCTGCATAATGCATTTACATACACAAATTCCAATTTCAAAAATACATAAATCTTCAAAAGAATTTATAGGAAAGATAACTCAATTGCCTCCTGTAAAATCAGCTGTTAAAAGAGAATACAGAGAAAGAGAAATTTATTATTTAGAAATTTTAGAAATAAAAGACCAAGATGTTTTATTTGTAGTAGGCTGTCAAGCTGGAACTTACATAAGAACATTATGTGTTAATTGGGGAAAAGCTTTAGAAACAAATGCGCACATGGCTCAATTAGTAAGAACTAAAGCAGGCCCATTTAATGAAAAAGAATGGTATTCTTTACACGATTTAAAAGATGCATATGAATTATACAAAACAGAAAACAATGATTCATTATTAAAAAAGATTATAAAACCAACAGAATATGCAATTCAACATTTACCCAAAATTTACATCACAGATTCTTCTGTAGATACTATTTGTCATGGTGCTAACCTAAACATTCCTGGAATTTCAAGGTTAGATTCTAAAATAGAGAAAAATAACATGGTAGCTGTTCTAACACTTAAAAATGAGTTAGCAGCTTTAGGCACAGCAATATTAACTTCTGAAGAAATTATAAAAGAAAATAAAGGTTTAGCAGTTAAAACTTTCAAAGTTTTTATGGAACCAGAGATTTATCCACACTATAAAAAGGCTTAAAAAGATTTCTTTATTACTAAAATCATGATAATGGATGAATTCGTTCAATATGAGAGAATAGAAAGACGCTATGAAGCACTACGAGCTAAAGCAGCTTCCAGATTGAGAGATACGCCGATAACAAGAGAAGAATCAGATAGATTAACTAGCTTATCCAATAAAGTGAAAATTACTTATGCTTCTATAGCCAAAAGATTAACAGAAGCGAGTGAATCTCAATACGGTTTTTAATTAGCATATTCTACATCATATTTAACAATAAAACAATCTTTAGTATTCCCAACATTAACAAATCTTCTAAGCATATCCAATGCATTGTTTAATTCAAACTTAACATTAGCTTTCTCATCATATTCAAAACCCATAAATTCATTTTTCTCATAACAGGCATATTTCTTTAAATCTGACATTATACTTAGCACTTCGCTTACAGTATACTTATCATTAATTTTTACAAAAAATCCTTTTTTAACTAAATTATTTATAATATCATAAACTTCAGAAAACATTAATCCAGATTTAGAAAATAAATCTGCAGCAGTAAATTCTTTACCAAAATTAATACAAAAATTAAACAGTTTATTCTCTTTATCAGACAATTTTATAATAGGAAAATCAAAACTTTTACCAACTCCCCTTTCAACATCTGTTATAATATGTCCATTATTTAAATTATAAAGTAAATTAAATTCAAAATTAGTTTTATCTTTACAGCTAATTAAAGAACAAGGAATTAATATTGATTTTAAATTCTTAATTTTTTTATTAACCAATAATTGAATATCATTTTTCATAACTTTAGGCCTTATCAAACTTAAAACTTCTTTGCTGCCTTTAATCTTAAAATCTTTAGTTATCTCTATTGAATTATTTTCAGTTTTAATATCTCTGAAAGTTCCTACGATATCTATAGCTTCTCCGCCATGTTTAGTTTTTCTAGGTCTTACTTGGACAAATAAGGGAGTATCTGCTATCCCTGCTATTAACGCACTGCCGACATGTAAATTTATAATTTCATTTTCAGTTTCAGAAGTTATTCCTTCAATTCCTGCACTTATAGACCTTAAATCATTAGGATTAGTAACTTTCATTATTATTTGAGTATTACATTGTGAAAGTATAGTTTTATCTAATCTTGCAGGTCTCTGAGTAACTACACAAACCCCTAAACCAAATTTTCTTCCTTCAGCTATTACTTGTCTCAATATTGAAGAACTTTTTACTTCCCCAAAACTTCTTTCAGGTGCAAAATTATGACATTCTTCAAGAACCAAAAAAAACGGAGGAATTATTCCCTGTTTTCTTGCATTAAATAAATCATTTACTATTTTATATACAATAACTTCTTGTACCTCAGCTGGCACACCTCTTAGATTTATTATCGTACATTTCCCAACACTTACTAATTCATTTACACTTGTAGAAGCATCTGAAAATATATTTAGTTTTTTTAAATACTCAATAATATTTATCAAAGCCCATTTAGCATTATGTTCCTCTGCTTGTAAACTCATTATCAGCTGATCAAAATCTGCTTCTTTATTCATATCACTTAAAGCACTATACAATAAACCAATTTGCTGACTAGACAATTTAGCAGGCAATAAATGCATTAATTCTGTTCCACTTAAATTTTTAGCACTTAATTTTAAAGGCCTAGCCTCCATATTTTTCTCAACATCTGGACTATATTCTTGTATAGATTTATAATAAGCTTTAGGTTCTAATCCAAATTTTTTCAAATTTTCTTTTTTATCACTCGGATATTTTAGACTAGAATATTCACCATGAGGATCAATAACTACAATTGGAATATTTCTATCCATAATTTCCTCTAAGAGGACAGAAGAACAAAAACTTTTACCAGATCCAGACTTAGCAAGAATAGATACATGTTTAGTAATTAATCTATTCAAATCCAAGTAAACTTTAATATTTTCCCTATCTTCTAAAACACCAATATAAGCACCCTTATCATTATTATCTAATCCTAAAGTATTCCTTACAAAATCATCATCAGCATAAACAACTTCACTACCTGGCTCTAAAGGTGTTCTTAAATTTTTTAATATATTTTCATTATCTCTATAGCCTAAAATATTACATTTAGCTATAGTTTCATCACCTTCCTTTTCCATTTCAACTATTTGAGCTAAAACATTATAACCCTCTTTATGTTTAACTTGAATATACATAAATTTCTTAGCATTCCCTTTAACTAAAAATATAAAATTATTAGTCCCGCTTTTTTTAAATATATTCCCTAAAAACATAATAAGTTGTCTTAGTAATTAGTTTATAAGATTTTATAGTCTAAAATATTAGTTCTTAAAGTAAGATTATTTTCCAAAAGTTTTATATAGATATGTGCATACTATATGCATATGGTAAAAGTAATTAGTGTATCTCAAGAAGCATATAGATTACTAAAGCTAGTAAAGAAAGAAGGTTCTAGTTTTAGCGATGTTATAATTGAACATTTATCAGTTAATAATGAAAACAAAACAGAAGAATTAAGCGATTTAATCCAATGGATAAAAAACCTTAAACATACTGGAAATAAAAAGAAGATAAGCCAAAATCACGATAAAATAATCTATAGAACAAACAGATGATAGCTGACACCTCATTTTTAGTGGCACTATTTTTAGCAGAAGATGAGTTACATGAATCAGCAAAAAAAGAACTTGAGAGATGTAAGGAAGAACAAATATTAATATTGGACAGGGTAATTGAAGAAACATTTACGGTCTTATGTTATAAAAAAGGACTAGATTTCTCTATTAGTGTAGTAGAAAAATTAAATAAAAATAAAAAAATTTTAATATATAGGCTAGATGAGAAAGAATTTGAATCAATTATAGAACTAGCTAAAAATGTAAAAAAGAAATTAAGCTTCGTTGATTATTCAGTGATATACTTAAATATAAAAATTGGTGAAAGATTATTATGTTTTGATAATGAAATAATTAAAGTTGTAAAAAATATGAATAGTTTATAATTAACATTAATCTATGTAATCGTTCCTCGGATCAAACAATTTTTTCCAGTGTTCTAAATCGGGTTTCTTTTCATATTTAAATTGTTTAATGAACTTAATAAGAGATAGTATATTAATAACTTTTCTTCATAGAATTATCATGAACTTTAGTCAAAAGAATCAAAGCCACAATAGACCCAATTAAACATAATAACATATCAGATTGTGTATCCCAAATATAACCTTGAGTTCCTAAGAATGCTTCACCAACAGAAGAAGAAATTGCAACCAACCATTCAATTATTTCATAAATCGCACTAAAAGCTAAAGGAATAGATATTGAAATAAAATTAAGCCACTTACCTTTCTTTAAAACTGAAGTTCTTGAAATTATTTCTCTAACATAAAAGTAAGGAAAGAAACCTTGTGCAAAATGTCCAATCTTATCATAGTTATTTCTTGTAAATCCAAAAACAGTTTTCATCCATTCACCTAAAGGAGCCAAAGCATAAGTAGTATGTCCGCCATAAGCAAGAATTATAGTATGAATTGCTATAAAAGTATAAACTAAATTAGATAAAGTAAATCTACCATAAGTGAATAGAAGTATAGGAAATGCAATTAAAAAGGGCATAATCTCAAGCCACCAATCTCCCCTGTCATAAGGATTTATACCTGACCAGATTAAAACAGCAAATACAATAAATAAAAGAAATATGTGATAGTGAATATTTTTTATCTTAAATTTCATTAAGCTACCCATTTAATTTTACCCGCTACCGAGCGCTGGCGGACCATAGAGCCAATTCTCCCAATTAGCAATAATTAACAAAAACAATGCAAATATTAAAAATAGTGTCGTTAAAATTTTAAAATTAACCATGTTAAACAGAAGAGCAAGTACTATTAGCCCAATAGAACAGTAAGTCAAATATAATTCCTTCTTTTTAGTAATAGTAAATCCCAATACTTTATACATAAGATTAATAGATTCATAGCATTTATAACTTTTTCTTTATTTAGATCTACATGAAAACTTTAGAAGTATATCAAGAACCAGAAATTTCAAGTAAACTAATAAAAATAGACAAAGAATCAGGCATTCCTTTACTAGGTTTAATTCATATTGGAGTAGTAGACAGAGGTTCTTCTTTATTACAAGTAAGGGCTTCAACAGCTTGCAACATGAAATGTTCTTTTTGTTCTACATCTGCAAATTCAGAAAATCACTCATACAATTACACAGTGGAATTAGATTATTTATTAGACTGGATAAAAGAAACTATAAAATTAAAAGATAATTTAGTTAACCAAATAAATATAGATTCAGTAGGAGAACCAACAGCTTATCCTCAAATAGCAGAATTAGTAAAAGCAGTTAAAAACTTACCAGGAATTCAATATGTAACAATGCAATCTAACGGAACTTTACTAACAGAAACAAAAATAAAAGCATTAGAAGAAGCAGGTTTAAACAGAATTAATTTCTCAATACATTCAACAAATCCAGAATTCTCTAAATATTTATTTGGTTCAACTAATTACAAAGTAGATAACATAATAAGAACATTAGAATTAATAAACAACTCAAAAATAGAATTAAATTTAACACCAGTTTATCTTCCAAAATTTAACGATAAAGATGTAGAAGAAATAATTCAATTAGCTAAAAAATTAAATTGTAAAATATCAATACAAAAATATGAAATATTTAGATATTCAAGAAAAGAAAGAAAAACAAAAGAGATAAGCTGGTTTAAATTTTATAGGCAATTAGGAGAATGGGAAAAGAAATATGATATAAAATTAAAATTAGGCCCAATAGATTTCAAAATCTTAAAATCTAAAAAAGTTCCTTTAGTAATGCACAGAGAAGATAAAGTAAGAGCAAGAATAATTATGCCTGGCTGGTTAAAAGGTGAAATGATTGCTATAGCAAATAACAGATGTATCACAATATTTGATTGTAACAATAAAATAAATGATACAATAAATGTACAAATTCTAGACATAAAGGATGGAATTTATTTAGCTAAAAAATTATAACTAATAAGTAATAAATCATCTTTATATAATAAAAACCTTATAAAAAATAAACTTATATTTAATAAAAGGAGGTAGAACTTATGGCAAAAAATTCAAGTAATATGGCACAGAAATTAGGATTTTGGCTATTCCTATTAGGCGTAGTTATATCTGTATTAGCTGGATTTATGAACCTAAGCCCAATGCTAGTTTCCGCATTAGTGGTAGTAGGTCTAGTAGTAGGTTTCCTAAACGTTACAACAAATGAAACAACTCCATTCTTATTGGCAGTAGTATCATTAGTAATAGTAACAAGTTTTGGTGGAAACGTTCTAGGTAGTGTCCAAGTAGTTGGTGCACCATTAGCTAAAATGCTAAGCGCATTAGTTATCTTTGTAGTACCAGCAACAATAGTTGTAGCTTTAAGAACAATCTATTCTTTAGCACACAACTAATTTCTTTTATTTTTTTATTTTATTTTCTATAAACTACTAAGACTCTTTTAGAACTAGATAAAAACATTTTTATATAATCATTTCTAATAAAAAAGATGGAAAATATTTCTGAGTTTTATGATTCTGCTCAAAGAGCGCTTGATTCTTTTGGGAAATCCATACAATGTTATAAAATTGAGCGTCATGCAAAAGCAGACCACCTATGCTATAAGTGTGCTTCTTCTGAATCTTTTGAAAAGATAAGAGCAATATTGGAAAATGAAAGTGTTTTCGTATATCAATCTATTATCGCAGATAGAAGAATAGCTGTAATTAAACTTAAAAAATCTTTGACAAGTATTATTGGAAATATTGATGTAATAGAATTATCAGATCAAAAACCAGATAAAAGCCAGAAAGAAGGATATGATCATGTAGAAGTTTATCCAGTTAATTTCGGATATGAACAATTAGTATCAGAACTAAAGAATAAAGGTGTTGAAATAAAAGAAGTAGTTAGGCCCCACCACACAACTCATGATATAAAAACAGAAAGCGGTCTTTTATTGAGATTAGAGAGAGAACCTTTAATGGATAAAATTATACGTGAAGAAATGAAGTTATAGATACATACCATAAAAGCTCTTACATAAATCTTAAATAATACTTAATCTCCAATTAAACATGGCAAAAGAAGAAGTTAAAGTTCAACCAAAAGTCACACATTCACCTATAGAAATAATTGGCACATGGTCTTTTATTATAGGTTTTGCAATTGCAGTTATCCTAGGTTTATTCAATAAAACAGCTTCAAACTCAACAGGATTATTATGGTTTTTATTAGTTATAGGAACATTAATCGCTTTTTTAAATATCACAACGCATGAAATTATTCCATTTTTAATAGCTGGAATAGCTTTAATGTTAACAGGCACAACAATAGAACACGTTCCGATAGTATGGCTTCAAAATAGCATTAAAAATATAGTGGTATTTGTTCTTCCTGGTGTAATAATATCAGCAGTAAAGGCAGTCTTAGCAATAGCTTCTACAAAATGATTAAGTATAATCTTCTTTTTAGGGCAATAAAATTAATAAAGTAGTTTTGCAATAGAATAGTATGAAAAGAATTCGTATAATTGTAAAAGGTCATGTACAAGGAGTATTTTTTAGACAATTTGTGAAAGACAGAGCTGAAAGTCTAGGTTTAAGTGGTTACACTAAAAATATTTCAAATAATTTAGTAGAAGTAACTGTTGAAGGCCATGAAGCAAAATTAAAAGAACTTATAGATATTTGTAAAAGGGGTCCAATAGGTGCACAAATAGAAGAAGTTAGAGTAAATTCAGAACCTTATATTGGAGAATTTAACACATTTAGAATTAAATACTAGTTCCAAGTATTTTTCTTCATTTTAAAAAGCCTTATAAGAATCACTATTAAACAGATATAAAATGAAAGCTATAGCTGCTTGTATAAAAGGCCTGGAATTTATTGCTGAAAAGGAACTAAAAGAAATTATTAAAGTTAGTTCAGAAGTAATTTATCCATCCAAACTATTATTCAATATAAAAACAGAAAAAGACCTGGCAAAATTTGTTTATTATTCAAGAAGCATTCTAAAAGCATATTTATTATTGGAAAATTTAGATTTTAAATCGAAAGAAGAAATAATAAAAATAATAGAAAAAGTAAAATTTCCTTATCTAAAAGAATCCTTTGTAGTAAGATGTGAAAGATCTGGGAATCATGATTTTAGTTCTCAAGATATAGAAAAAGAAGCAGGTGCAGTTATCTTCAAAAATTCTAAAGTAAAAGTAGACTTAGACAATGCAGAAACAACAATAATTGTCGATATTATAGATAACAAATGTTTTATTGGAATTGATTTTACTGGAATAAAATTATCTAAAAGAGATTATAGAATAAAATTAACTTCAAACCCAATAAATCCATGCTTAGCATACTCACTAGTAAGAATAGCAGACTATAAAATAAAAGATTCTTTATTAGACCCATTTTGCAAATCTGGAGAGATTATCATAGAAGCAGCACAATATGCATTAGAAATTCCAAATTGTTTAAAATTAAATGATAAATTGTTATTCAATAAAATTTTAAAAGTAAAATTTAAAGATACTACAAAAAATAAAAAGTTAAACATAACAGCTATAGATTCATTGCAAAATAATCTAAGTTGCGCAGAAATAAATGCAAAATTAGCTCAAGTTAAAAAACACATTAATTTTAGTAGAATGGAAATTGAATGGATAGACACAAAATTTAAAAAGGCTTCAATAGATAAAGTGATTACATTCCCAGTTTATCCTACAAATTCTCTTCCAGAAAAATTATTAGAAAAAATCTATAAAGAATTATTTTATCAATTAGAATTTATATTGAAAAAGACAGGATTAATAGTTTTACTAACTCAATTCCCAGAACTAATATTAAAATATGCTGCAGAGTATAAATTCAAAAAGGAAAAGCAGATAGAAATTGATTACATAAACAAAAAGTTTTATATCTTAGTTCTTAAAAAATAATTATCTGCAAGCGCCAAATATACAGGAATATCCACTTGGACATCTATGATAAACAGAATTAACTCTATTATCTGGCAAACAATTCTCTTCTATCAAATATTGTCCCTCATCTTGTGGCAGCCCAGTCTCACTATCTGCACAACCATCATATACTGTCAAAATTTGTTCATTATTATGACTTAAACCTTCTACTTTACCCCTTACAAAAGCATCTAATCCTGGTAGAGGGTCACTAACCTTAGGAGAATTATCTGAATCTGTACAACCTTTAGGTAAATAAGCAAAATGACCGCTTAAATCTACAAAAGTATTAGCTTTCAAACTAAAAAATAAAGCAACACTAAAAATTGCTAATAATACAATGCCGATAAACTCTTTTTTCATTTTTAGTATTTCCAAATTAAGATTTTAGTAATGATAAAACCACAGAAGCACTAGTTGATGTAAAAGACTTCATAACTATCTGTACATCTAATGCATCAAAATTTGTAAAAGTAGTCCCCCCAAAAACAACTACATTTGGTTGCCCATTTATAGCTATTTGTTTAGTTTGTCTGCCAGCAGGAGCATTAAATTCTACTTCTGCAGTAAGTTTAGTAAAGTCTATAGCCTTAATTTCCGCACCATAAACAACAGCATGACCACCTAAATTTGCATGCAAAGAAACTTTATCACCAACACTATTGACTATAGCAAGTGCGCTAGTATGAAAAAGATCTGGCATTTGAGTATCTAATTGAGAAGTTGGTTGGGTTGTAGGACAAGCTGGACAAGTTTGAGGATTATTGGTTATACTAGAAGTAGAAGCTTGATTTGTAGTCTGTGTTTGAGTAACACATTTTCCAGTATTACAAATGTAGCCCTGTGGACAATTATATCTTGTAGTTGAAATTTGCCCTGAATTCGGTAAACAAATTCTTTCCAATAAAGCATAACCTGTATTTGATTCTTGTGTAGTACTATAAGTTAAACTATTTGAACAAGTATCAGTTGCACTTCTAATAGTACTACCAAAACCATCCGTTATAGTTAATGTAGTTTTTGTGTACATATCCTGAGATGGATTATTATTAATAGACCTATCAGGATCATTACAGTTTAAAGTAACAGCATTCGATATTACACTTTGTTGGGGAGTGCCCATTGGAAATTGATAAGGATTACCACCCATAGACGGCATATAAGCAAATCCTGTAAAATTATCTCTAAATAAAACTGTAAACATGGCAGCACTCAAAACAAATAACAGTATCACACCAGCATAAACTCTTTTCATAAACATTTTGATTTATAGAGCTATATAAAGTTTTTCTTTCTTTTCTCTAATTAGAAACCTTTTTTAATGAAAATGAAACCATAATTAAAATGGAACAAGAGAATAGTTTGATAAAACAAAGATTAGAAAAGTTAGAAGCTATAAAAAAATTAGGTTTTAATCCTTATCCCCATTCCTATAATCAAACACATCATACAGATGAAATTTTAAATAAATATTCTAAATTAAAGAAAGAAGAAAAAACAAAAGATAAAGTTTCAGTAGCTGGAAGAATAATGACATTAAGAATGATGGGAAAAGCTTCATTTGGTCATTTACAAGATCAGTCTGGAAAAATGCAATTTTATATTAGAGAAGATGAAGTTGGAGAAAAATTATATTTATTATTCAAAAATTTAGATTTGGGAGACATAGTTGGGATAGAAGGTACAATATTTTGCACAAAAACAGGAGAAGTATCTATTTGGGTAAAAAGATTAGAGATATTATCAAAGTCATTACAACCTTTACCAGAAAAATTCCATGGTTTACAAAATACAGAAATAAGATACAGACAGAGATATTTAGATTTAACAGTAAACCCAGAAGTGAGAGAAACTTTTGTAAAAAGAACAAAAATAATTAGTACAATCAGGGAATATTTTAATAATCAGGGATTCTTAGAAGTGGAAACACCATTATTACAATCAACATATGGCGGCGCGTCTGCTAAACCATTTAAAACGCATCTAAATGCATTAAATATAGACTTATTCTTATCAATTTCTCCAGAATTATATTTAAAGAGATTAGTTGTTGGCGGCTTTGAAAAAGTTTATACAATCTGTAAAAACTTTAGAAATGAAGATATAGATACAACACATAATCCAGAATTTACCATGCTAGAATTTTATTATGCATATGCAAACTATGAAAAATTAATGGAGATGACTGAAGAGTTAGTCCCAAAATTAGTAAAAGAAGTTAATGGAACTTATGAAGTTCCTCTAGGCAATATAAAACTTAACTTCAAACCACCATTTAAAAGAATTAAATTCAAAGATTTTATTTTGAAAGAAACAGGAATTGATATAGATAAAACTAAAGACCTAGAATCTTTAAAAAAAGAAATTGAGAAGAAAAAAATTCCAAATGTAAATGTAAAAGAAGCAAAACATTATGGAACTTTAATGGATGAACTATACAAAAGAGTTTGCAGATCAAAAATAATTCAACCAACATTTCTAACAAATTATCCAGTAGAAATGATTGCTTTAGCTAAAAGAAATGAAAAAGATCCAAGTAAGATTAATAGCTTCCAATTATTAGTAAATGGTTCAGAATTAGTAAAAGCATACGATGAATTAAATGATCCTATAGATCAAAAAAATAGGCTAGAAGAACAGCAAAGTTTATTGAAAAGGGGAGATGAAGCAGCAATGCCATTAGATAAAGATTTTATTAATGCACTAGAAGTAGGAATGCCGCCAACAGCAGGATATGGCATGGGCATAGATAGATTAATAATGACAATTACTGCAAAAGATTCAATTAAAGATGTAATTTTATTTCCATTCATGAAACCACAAGCAGATTCTTAAAACTTTAAGCCATATTTAAATTTCCCAAATACTATTGAAAAGAAATAAAGAAAAGCTTATATAGGACTATCAATCAATTTTGCTTAAAACAGTATTACAAGGCTTAGAAAAGCTATTTATACAGAATTGGAGGTAACTAAAATGAGTGAATTGGTTGTAGTGAGAAGTAAAATAAAAGACGTTGCAAAGGGAATGAATGTTTCTGGAGATTTTGCAGATGCTTTAAGTGTAGAAGTTGAAAAATTAATACAAAAAGCATGCGAAAGAGCAAAGGAAAACAAGAGATCAACAATCCAGCCTAGAGATATCTAAATTTTTTATTTATTTATTTTTTTAGAAAACAAATCAATTTAAATTATAAGTTAATCCAAAACTCTATGAAAGCACTAGTTTTAGCAGCTGGCTATGGAACAAGAATGGCTCATCCAGTTCCAAAAATGTTTGTAGAAATCGAACCAGATAAACCGGCAATTACTTATAATTTAAGAGCCTTAGATTCCTCAAGAGAGATAGATGAACTTTTTTTATTAACAAATAACGTTCTATTAACTAGATTTGAAACATTAGTAAAAATTTTAGGATTAAAAAAACCAATAAAAGTTCTTTCAAATAATACAAATAATAATGAAGAACGATTAGGTTCAGTTGGAGATATAGCCTTTGGAATAAACAAAATTAAAAGTTATTCAAAAATAGAAGAAGGAATTTACATTGCACAAGGAGATGATATAACAGCTGAGTTCAATCCAGATAGATTTGTTGAACATTTTAGAAATACAGGTGCAACAAGCATCGTATTCCATGATATGCCTAAAGAAGAATTAGCAGGTAGGTTTGGTGTAGTAGAATTAAGTTTAGAAGGGAGAGTAACAGGTATAGAAGAAAAGCCAGAAGTTCCAAAAACAAATTATGCAAATGGAGGTTATTACATTCTCCATGAAAAAGATTTTAGGTACGTATTGGCTTATATTGAAAGAGAAAAAATAGCTAATCCTGGAGAACACACTCCAGTAGACAAGACAGGTAAACTATGGAAATATTTAGTCGAAAAACAAAATGTTGCAGTGTATGGTTTTCGCCATCCGGGAAATTTATGGTTTGATATTGGCACAGTAGAAACCTTAGAAAAAGCTAAAAGATATTTTTCAGTAGAATAAAGAAATAAGTAAAATTTAGAAGTTCAATGAAAAATTTATTGTCTTAAGTTAAGTTGATTTTCTAAACCAATATATCTGAAAAGTTTAAGCCTATCAGAAGCTTCTATAAATTTAACAACATCAGTTTCACCAACAACTTTCCTAGCCTCTTTAACTTGTTCGGGAGTAGTATATATTAAACAAAAACATCTCTCAGCCCACCTTCTTCTCTCATAATCCCTATACATATCCATTGCATGACCAAAACTTAAATCTCCTAGCTCTGTAAGTGTAACAACCTCAATTCTAGGCAAATAAGAATGTTTTCTTAAATATTCTAAAGCATTTGCATGGTCTGAAAAAGAAATATAGTTTCTATCTCTTCTCTTAGCTGTAGCTTGAAGAAGTGATTCAATTTCTTTCCTTCTAGTAGCATCAATATCCACATATAATAAATCAATCATAAAAAATGGCCGCTAAAAAAATTTAAAAGGTTATCCAAAAGTTATTTATACAATTCAGTACTTTTAAAAGTATGAAAACGAAAGGCAGCAGAACAGAAAGAGAATTAGTACACTTATTTAATAACACAGGTTTATGGGCTGCAATTAGAATAGCAGGTTCAGGTTTGACAAAAGACCCTAATCCTGACGTTTTAGCTGGGAATAAAAAAAGATATCTGGCAATAGAATGTAAATCTCTAAAGGCCAACATTAAATATCTATATGAAGAAGAAATAGCACAAATAATAGATTTCTCAAATAAATTTGGAGCAGAACCGTGGATAGGTATAAGATTCAATAACCAAGGTTGGTACTTCCTAAAACCGAAACATTTAGAAAGAACTAAGAGTAATTATTACTCAGTTTCACTACTATTAGCTAAAGAGAAAGGTTTAAGTTTTGAAAATTTAATAAAAGAGCATGAAGATAATATACTCTAATATAAAAGATTTATCCGATTCAGAAAAGTTTTCTCTTGAGAAAGTTATAGACAGACAATCTAAAAAAATTGAAAAAATAACAGATAATGCTAAATTAAAAGTACATATTAGAACTGCAAAAAAAGGAGATAGAAAACGTTATTTAATAAATTATATGCTAGAAACTCCAAATAAAATATTTACAACGCAAAGCAAAGATACATCAGAAGCAGCAGATTTTGACATTGTAAAAGCAGCACATAAAGAAATGGAAAATTTATTTAATGAAGTTAAACATTTTACAAAAAAAGAAGAATCAAATTGGAAAAAATACAGCATAAAGAGTCTATTTGCTAAATTTAAGGAATGAGAAAAGCTTTTATCTTTAGTTTATTTCATTCTTATAATGTTATCAATAAACAATCTAACTAAAAAATATAAAGACTTTTCAGCATTAAAAGGAATTAGTTTTGAAGTAAATAAAGGAGAAATTTTTGGCATTCTAGGCCCGAATGGTGCAGGTAAATCAACCTTAATTAAAATTTTAACTTGTTTCAATAAAAAAACATCTGGAAAAATAACAATAGATAATATTCCAATAGAAAAATCATTAAAGATAAAAGAATTAATAGGTTGGGTCCCACAAGAAGAAACATTCTATGATAAATTAACAGTATATGAAAACTTAGAATACTTTGCATCACTATACAACTTAAGTAAAAAAGACCTAAAAGAAAGATCAACTAAACTATTAACAATGCTCGGCATAGAACATAAAACACATTCAATTTCAGGTTCATTATCTGGTGGTATGAAAAGAAGATTAAGTATTGCCATAGCTTTAATTCATCAACCAAAGTTATTATATTTAGATGAACCGACAGCAGGCGTAGATCCAGTTTCTAGACGAGCATTATGGAATGCAATTGAGAAAATTAAAGAAGAAGGAATCACGATATTATTTTGCACACATTATATGGATGAAGCAGAACTATTATGTGATAGAATTGCAATTCTAAGGTCTGGAGAAATAATCGCAACAGATACTCCTAAAAATTTCAAAAAACAATACAAATCTTTAGAAAATGCATTTATAGAATTGGTTAAAAAATGAAAGTAATAAAAATAATAAAGAAAGATTTAGAATTATTTGTAAGAGATAAAAAAACATTAATCTTGGTAATATTAGCCCCAATTTTGATAATGACTATACTTGGTTTGATTTTTAGTGAATCTACAACATCAAAATCATTTTCCGGGATAAAATTAGGAATATGTAACCTAGATAAAACCCCATTAGAAACACCAGAATTAAAACTATACAAATTCCAGGATATAAACGGAGAGAAGTGTGATATTGTAGCAGAAAAATTAGTTAAACAGGGGAATTTGAAAGCTGCGATAGTTATCCCGAAAGATTTTTCAAACAATATTAAAGAAGGGCATGGCGATCAAATAAAACTATATTTAGACAATTCAAGAGCTCAAGAAACATTATTGATAGTTGACGCCATGAAAGCTCTAGTGCAAGACCTTAATGAAAAGATAGGCACAGAGTTCATACAAAATGCTTGGATAAGTTTAAGGAATTTAAACAACAATCTAAAGTTAATAGTCTCGAATCTAGAATATAGTAAAGATGCAGCAATAGAATTGCAAAAAAAGACAGATGAAATAAATAATAACCTAAAAAAAATAGATGAAGCAAAATTAGACAATTACCTGAACACAATAAATAATACATTTGGGTCCATAAACACTTCAGTAAAACTAAACATAACTCCAGAGATTGATTTACAGATTAAGGTTTTAAATAATTACTATGATTTAAACTGTCAATTAAATAAATCTATATCAGAATGTAATTTAATAAATACTTCAATAATAAATTTAAATGAAATAGAAAGTAAACTAGAAGAAGAAAAAAGTAAAATAAATAATATATTAAGCTTAACAAATATTAACCAAATATCAGAACAAATAGACTTAATAAAATCTACAAAAGAGAATACAAAAAACGAATTAGTGAAATTAAACAATACAATTTACAATTACACAACAAACGTCATAAATATAATAAATGATCTAAACAAAACATCAGAATTATTAGATATATACACAAATAGGGACCCAAAGTCAATAGTAAGACCAATAACCTTAAACACAAATAACGTATTTGGTGACAAAACATATTTTGAATTCTTATCTCCTGGATTAATATTAGTTTTATTGTTGTTCATAATTTTATTAATAACTTCATCAAATATAGTTGAAGAAAAGAAGAAAGGCACATTAGCAAGAACACTATTAAGCCCGATAAATATACCAACAATATTAATCTCTAAAATAATCTATTTCACTATATTGAGCATAATGCAAATAGGAGTCATGATAATAATGAGTTTATTATTTGGCGCAGCGATAAACCTTACCTCAATGTCGACACTAATCTTCTTCTTAGCCGCATTCAATTTCATAACAATCGGCCTATTAATAGGCTCATTAGCAAATTCAGAAAATACAGCATTATTAACCTCATTATTAATTATACTTCCAATGTTTTTCTTAAGCAACTTGTTCTTCCCGGTAGAAATAATGCCATCATTAATAAAAACTATAGGCAATAATTTACCATTAACATTAGCCATAAGAAGTTTAGAAAGTTTACTGACTTATTCATCTGCAATAAATTATAAATCAATAGTTTTACTTGTAATTTATCCAATTATTTTAGCAATATTTACATATTTCTTGATAAAAAAGAGACCAACAACACAATAATTTCCAATTATTTGAATTTATGGCATATTTATTGAAAGTTTTACAAAAAATTATCATAAACTCTTTTTAATTTCAACTTCTTAACATAAGTATGAAAAAAGAAATAATAATTTTAATCTTAATAATGCTGCCAATAATTCATGCAAGTAAGGTAATAGAAATCTGTTATAACAAAACTGTTTCAGATATGGAAAATGAATGCTATACAAATTTAACCATAAACACAGACAAAGATTATTACAACAATAAAGATAAAATAACCTTCTATAATAATCTATCTTTAAAAAACTCAACTTTTATAATAGAGTATTGGATAGAAAATAATACAAACAACATAATAAAAGATAAAACAAATACTACAAACTTAAATGCAAAGTCCTATACTCCAAATTTAAAATTACCAGGCAACATAAAAATAAAAAACAAATTAATTTCAATAGACTGCAACAATACAAACAACATAACATATTCAGAAAAAGAGGTATTTATTTATGTATACCAAGATACCAATCCATATTTTGATTATAAAACAACATTAAATAAAGGGAGAATAGAATCATTAAATGATACAATAAAAACAAAAGTGAATATTTATACTGGAAATCTAAGCAATCAAACATTAAAAGTATCAATCGCAAACATTTCTACAGAAGAAGTAATATTAAATGAATATCAAACATCAAATTTGACAATTTATTCACAAATACCCTACGATTGCAGCACAATTACAGGAAACTATACATTAAAAATAAGTTTATTCAATAAAGAATTCAATGAACCTATATTCATAGAAAATACATGTTCAACAGATCAATCATCAAATGATAATATTAATATCACAAGTAACGACTATTTACTTAACTCCGAAAGCAATATAAATCTTTCCGAGAATTCAATTACAGGCAATATTATCTATGAATCAGCTGGAGAAAAAGCGAAAAAATACAGCTTATATTTCATAATAGCAATAATAATATTTACTGTGATTTATGTATTGCCGAACAAACTAATAACAAAAACAACTGGTTAAAATGGTATTCACAATAAGGGCATTGGTAGAAGTTCTTGGGTATCCAGAAGACTATGTAAACCAAGTAACAGAAAACGTAATTAAAAAATTAAAATCTGAAGCTGGAATAAAAGTAGAAAAAGAAAAAATAAATAAAGCAGAAAAGGTAAAAGAAAGAATTCATGCTTCATTAATAGAAGTTGAATTAAAAGTAAACGATTTTACTGCATTAATAAATTTCTGTTACGATTACTTACCATCAAGTATAGAATTAATTGACACAGAAAAGATTGCCTTATCTGCTAGAGAGTTTACAAATGGTTTAAACGATATGCTTGGTAAATTACACCAATATAATATGACAGTTTCAAACTTAATAAACCAATTAGAAGAAAGTCAAAAAATAAAGCTTGGAGAATTCCAATTAAATGATATGGATCAAGACCAAATAGATCTAACAAAAAAGTAAGTCACCTCCTATTTTTAGCAGCATCAATAAACCTTCCAAATTCTTCTTCCCTAGGCTTATTTTTTTTATGTAAGTAATAAATTAACAACAGTATAATAAATATAATCGAACCTAATAAAATCCAAAGCAAAGTAGTACTATTACTTTCAACAGTTACAGTTCTAATTATCACACTTTGATTATTTATAGTTTTATTATGAATTAAATCAACATTATTTTCTTGTAATTTTTCAAATGTTATATAAACAGGCAAAGAAAATTCTTTAACTTCTTTAGATTTAACAGTAATAGTTCCAGTATAATTCTTAGTAATATCTTTAATTATTAAATTAGTTGGATATATTCCATAACTAGGTAAACTAGACAAATAACTTGGCTCAAAACTAATTATATTTTTAATATCACCATTAACTGTCAAATTAATTCCATGAAGTGTTAAGTCAGCATTACTAACAAATGAAAATTCAGTTGTTTTTCCCTTGTAGCCATACAAACTTATATTCTTGATAACATTCCCATAAGGATCACCAATTTCTAAAACGTCTTCTTTAACTATAACTGGAGTTATATTTTCTACAGTATTATTTAATTTAGTGATATTAGTCTGATTAGTTACTTTAGTTAAATTTTGTTCAACCATAGATTTAGTTAAAGTTCTTTTTATAATTGCAGGTATTTCATAACTTAAAGTATTATATTGAATAATAATTTTATCAGTAAATGAATCTCCTTTTTTATTATATAAAAGAGTATTAACATTTATTGTTTTAGAACTTAAACTAGCTAAAGAAAAAGTACTTTGACTTAAAGATAAAAAATTACCCTCAGTTTTAATATTTACATCAAGACTATTATCTCCAGAATTTTTTAATACCAAAGTAAATGGACTTTCATCATAATCAACAACATTACCAAAGACATATCCGGGATTTATACTTAAAACATCTTGTTTATTATTAATAATATCAAAATTAACATTAGAACTATCTTCTTTAGTAACACCATTTAGATTGTAGAAAAACCTAGAAACACTAAAAGTATACTTATCATCATTTAATTGAGGTAAATTAAAATAAACTTTATATTCACTTTTATTGATTTTAATTAATCTTTTAGATACACCAATGTTATTCCCATTAACATCTAATAATTTAATATTAGAAAAACTTAAATCTTTAGAAAGTTGAACATTAGTATTAATATCAGCTTGAAAAGTTTCAAGTGAATTATAATTATTTCTATAGAGTTTTATATCTACATTATTCGCAAATACAATTGGAATTAAAATTAAGGAAAGTATAAGTAAAGAAACTCTTTTGATGTACATAATTATTTTCCTTTGAGTACTCTTTCAGCTTCTCTTAAAGATTTTTCTAATTCTAAATCTTCTTTAGACTTAACACCAACAGCAGGCCTTCTTGCTTGTTGCATTGGTCTTTGTGTATTTCTATTGGGAGTTTGAGCTACAGAAGGCCTAGGTCTGAATTCTTGTCGCGCTTTAAATTCTTCAAATGAAGGTCCTTTTTGTTTTTTCTTAAACAAATGTTTCAAATCAATTTTTCCAGTTTTTACATATTGAACATAGAAAAATACAAGTCCTGCAATTAATAAAATTATTATCAAAGTCCATAACCACCATAAGCTGCCTTGTGCTTTAGTTTGGCAGCTTCCAGAAACGCATTCTTGCCCGCTTTTACAATCAGAATTACTTACACATCCTTTAGTTTCTTCTTTTAATTGACAACTTCCAGCCACACATTCCTCTCCACTATCACATTCAGAATTACTTCTACATCCACCTGTTAATGCTGGAGTTATATCTTCATCTGTAGTTTCACAAGCAACACAGAATCCGCCGCAATCAAGATTTTCCTCGCATTCATCAACCTTATTATTATTACACAAAACAATTTTATCAGTTGCACAGTCACTATCCCCACAGTCTGGGAAAGTATCTCCATCATCATCTATTCCATTATCACAATTTTCTACTTTATTCCCGCTTCCACCTGAACCAGTACTTGGAACACTTGGACTAGCAACATTTCCTTTAGATAAATCAACTCCTGTTAAAGCAATTAAAGCCATAGCTGTATTTTTTACATTATTATCCCAAGAACCGTCCTTAGGACTTTTTCTTCTATCTAAATAAGCTGCTGCCCTATTAACTACATCAACTTGATCAGTATTTCCAGCTAAACCAAGTAAAGCTAAAGAAGTTGTAAATACATCTCCATTCCAATCTCCGCCTTGTTTTTGCTGACTAACCAATTCTTTTACAAATGAAGGCGCAACATTACTAGATTTATACAAAATCCTATTTAACAATGCTAAATCTTTTACATTACTTGTTTTAATTTTACTTTGTAAATAAATTGTATCACCAATATCTTCTAAACTTTCTCCAAATTCACCCATTTCCATTAAAGCCCAAGTAGCATACAAACTAGATTCATACTCACAAGCTGAACTTCCTTTTGTTGTTCCAAAACAAGTATTAGCAACTTTCAATTCAACATTTGCAGCAGTCTCACTTTTTTGTATAAAAAAAGTATTTGGATCTGGTTTATGCAGCAATGTAACAATAGAACCAGCCAAGTTAGAACAATCCACACTTAGAATAGGCAGTAAATTTCTTAATATTGCAGGATTTATTTGTGATAAACCAATGTAATATAAACCAATGTAATATTTTCCTCCTAATTCAGTTATCTTATCCTCTTTAAAATTAAAAGTTTTAGGTTTATTTAAATAAGTTACAGTACAACTTCCCTCTGGCGTACTTCCTTTAATTACTAACCACCATTCTCCAGACCTTAATCCAGGAATAGTAGATTTCTTCAACCAATCAGCAGCAGCCTTAGCTTCCTCATCTTGTCCAGATAAATACATTGCTAATCCTGCAATAGCTGTATCTTTTACTTTACAAGCTCCTGAAGGCCAACATCCTGTTTGAACATCTCCTCTACTTTTTAATCTATCGACCAGTCCTGAAATATCTCTCTGATCACTTCCAAGCAAAGCAATTACAGCTAATGAATCTTCATATATATCTTCAATATTATCTGTTGTCTTATTTTCTAACCAATCAAGAGAAGAAATAGCTTCAGGCTCAACAACTTTATTAGATTCTGTTTTTGTACTATCAGTTTTAGTTAAGCCGCCTTTATCTTCTGGTTTTGTAGTATCATCAGTAGTACTTGTAGTTCCAGTTGTAGTATCAGTAGTATCAGCAAAAGCAATAATAGAACTTAATATTAATAAAACAATTAGTGTAGTTGCTAGAACTCTTAACTTACCACCACTTTTCATGTTTTAATAGCGATAAGTTAATTTATAAATATTTCTATTAAGATAATAGAATGCTTCCAGATAAATTCAAAAAATATAATCCAGAATTATTTGCTAATGGAAAAAGAGGTATGATTTACATTTTCAAAATTAAAAATAAAACTTTTGCTGTTAAAATAAAAAATCCAAATTCTAAAGCACATAACAGAATACAAATTGAAGCAGATTTCTTAAAATTATTAAACAAATATAAAATAGGGCCAAAACTAATTGAATCCTCGAAAGAATATTTAATGTATAAATTTGTTCCAGGAATTACATTAAGAGAATTCCTTAAAGAAAATAAATTAAACAATAAATTAATAGATGAGATATTAAGGCAATGTAAAATTTTAGATGAATTAAGAATAAACAAAGACGAAATGCATCATCCATTAAAAAATATTATAATCTACAAAAATAAAGCCACTTTAATAGACTTTGAAAGATGTAAATTTACACACAGACCTAAAAACATAAATCAATTTAAAGAATTCTTAAGAAGATGGATGTAGCTATTTTGAAACAATAAATATTATAAGCAAACAATATAGCTTAGTTTCATGGGAAGTTTAGAAAAATTAGTTGCAGCTTTAGATTTTCATGATAATTACGAGACAAAAGTTGCTGAAGCTGCAGAGTTTATAAAAAAAAGATTAAAGGATGTCCCTATATTTGGGATTGTTTTAGGTAGTGGGTTGGGAGATTTAGATGAAATTTTTCTGGGCTTACACAAATTTCATGAACTCTTCTTTTGTTAAGCCAGCTTGTCTTATAATTTCTAATAACGTTCCCCGATCAATCTCTCTGTGTAATGGAACGACAGTGGTAAGTTTACGTTCTGGGATTTCTTTCGCAAGAATAACATGACTACCTTTTTGTCGTACAGCTTTAAAACCTTGTTTGGAAAGAATTTTTATGACTTCTTTACCCGACAACCTTGGAAGCCTTTGCCCCATTTGTTACCTCAATACTTGTAATAATTGCTTCTTCGTTACTCACACCAGCTGGTAACCCCTCAACTTCGAGATACAACTCTGCAGCTTCCTTCAGATTCTTAATCGCTTCCTCAACCGTGTATCCTTGACTAACTACATCAATCTCAGGACATAAAGCAACATACTGTTTTTCTCCTTTCTTCAAGATGGCCGTTAATTTCATATGTTTAGACTGATTTCATATTTTATATAGTTATCGCCCAGAAAAACTCAAACCCTTTGGATTTGCCTCAGACTCCTTAATTGACTTCGAGAGATGCAAGTTTGCTGCAAGACCCAAAAATGTAAATCAATTTAAGCAATTCATGAAAAAATTTAATCTAGATTAAAGTTATAGAAGGATTTATTAATATAAATAACTCAATATAGATATGAAAACAAAATATATAGTAGTAAGCATAATTATCTTGGTATTAATTCTTATAGCAATTCCAGCAACAACCTATCTTGGAACTTATTATGCTTATTATCAGGATAATAAAAAAAGTGTAGATAAAACTAGAACTTATTCACCTACCCAAGATTTAAAAACAATTACCATTAATGAAATTATCGTAAAAAAACCGATAGGCAGGTTTAATGTTGAAGGATATGTAATAAAAAAATATATTTGTCAACCTTGTCCACCTTTTGCAATGTGTGAAAGGTGTAGACCATTTGACAGTGTAGTAATTTCCGAAGAAAATTCAGATAAGATTATTAAAGGAAAAACTCTAGACATTGAAGTTACAAATCCAAATCAATTTGAAATTGGATATAAATATAAATTTTCAATAGAAATAAAAGATACAGAAAATATACCTAAAGGTTATCCACCAGAAATAAAATTATTAGGCTACAGCCGTATCGGACCTACTTATCCATTTTAGTAGTTTTAATTTTACCATCTTTAGTCATTTCAGGTTTTTTCATCTTCTCATTCATCCTGCTCATTCTCACAGCATAATTAACAGGATTCCTGCACTTAGAACAAATACCTTCCTCGCATTTAACCCCCATAGAAGAATAATAACTTGAATTATCGCAGTTAGGAGGCAGTACAATTTTATTCTGCCTTTTAAACCAGCTAACTTGTGCTTTAATATATCCCTCTCTCAAAGGTTCATAATTTTTCTTATTCCATTCTAATAAAAAAGTTTCAATATCATCAATCTTCCAGCCAACATTCATTAAAAAATTAACTAAAATAAATATAGTTCTTTTTCTTCCATCCTGTTTAACTCCAGACATTAATTTTAATATACAAGGAGGAAAGAAATCTGCTTTAATTGCATTCTTAGGTAATTCAAATATTTTATCTTGAGTCCTTTTAATCTCAACATTAGAACTTCTTTTCGCCCAGTCAAAAGCTTGTAATACTAATTGTCTAGCTTCTCCTTCTTTAACATTTTCTAAATCTAAAAATTTTAAATCAACTTTAACATTCTCCATTTTAGCATTTTCAATATTAAAATCTTTAATATCTTTTAATGGTATACTTACCAATCCAGATTTTTCATTTACACTATATGCACATCTAAATAAATGCCTGGATGAAATTAAAACAGAATCTATATCTACAACTTTAAATGGATCAAATTTTTTATCAATTATAATATCTTCAGCTTTTTTACCAACAGAATTTGCAATAGTTTCAACACTTCCATAAGTCAGTATTTTAGCAGTTAAGAATTCTTTAATCATATCTTTTAAATATTCAGAAATAACTCTTACACCATCAGGAAAGTAATTTTTAATATTAACATTGTTTACTTCTTTAGGAAAAGCTTCAAATGGAATAGCAATATGCAGACCATGATTACCTGAAAATTTAATAGAATAACCGTTTATATCATGAAATTTTAAAGCTTCTACAAGTAATTCCCCGGTCATAAAAGAAAACTCTAAATTTTTAGAATCCAAATCCAAAATACAGTCCCACCCTATACGCCTATTGTCTAAATCTTTTTTTCCAAGACCAGATTCAAGATCTAACGGACTGCGCCATCTTTCTTCACTTATATGAAAAGAAGTCATTCCTTGATTAATTAAATCCTTAACATCACCCTCAAAATTAACTATTTCTGGTCTTCTTCCTCTAATATCTTTAAACCAAGCCTGTACTTCTCTATCTTTAGATAGCCTTAACAATTCTCTTTGTACGTCCTTTCTAGAATAATACTCTTTAATATCCATAAAATAAAAAAATTCTATCTTAGTTTATATAGATTGTTAGCTTGTAAAAGGATTATTTGCTCCTATAAGAAGTATAAACTTGTCCAGGGAGATTTCCACCAAATGTTTTACTTGAACACAATCCCAAACCTATTTGATCAATAGAAGTATCCCCGCCAAAATGCCCATCACCATCTAAGTCAACTAGTAAAGTAACTTTACCTTGATTAACTTTACTCCAATCAAAACCATAAGGATATACGCCTTTAATTGATACAGCTGCAATATTGAAATCTGGCAATTGTTTTCCAGCAGTATTATAAATAAATTTTTTCATACCTGCATCTTCAAAGGGTTTTATTTGTACATTAGCTAAATAAAAAGCCCTATTAGCATGATCTTCTGCAAATGAAATTTCCTTTCCGACGTATCCTGGATTGATTATTGGTACTAATATTTGTTTACCATCACAATTAAATGGTTGCAAAGTTTCATCTTTGTTATTAGTTGTCAAAGAATGTATTTTTGCATATAACAAAGATAATTTCAAATAATTTCCAGTATTTTGATAAGGTTGAGCATAACGTAAATTTTCAGGATTTGATAAAATTAATCCATCATTTCTATAAACAGAAACAATCTTATCTGTTAAACTATTAAGAGTAACTAAAAAATAATCCCCTTCTTGTATAGTATAAGAATTAATATTATTAGCACTATCTCCTTGATTAAAATAAAATCTTGTAAGTTCATTGCATGAAGCAACACAAGATGATTTATCTTTTGTGACCATTCCGCTAAAATCTTGATTATCTATTGTACCTGGAACAAATGTTACAATGCCTAAAGCTAATAGAACTATCCCGGCAAATATACCTATTGACCACCACTTCATAATCTTCTAGAATTGTTTAGATATTTAAA
>CAYNBR010000003.1:0-36063 GCA_964395935.1 Candidatus Woesearchaeota archaeon | reverse complement strand
ACTTCTGCTCCGCCGGCATATGGGTGTTTTATATCCTTCCAATTAAAAATTAATATTCTCATTTTTGTATATCCCCTGCAAGTTTATCATAAGCTATAACAATAAATTTAAAAGGTGAATGTATAAGCCTTAATCTTCCAATAGCGAAAAACATTTCTATAGAAGCCCGCTTAACATTCAATTTAGAGTTAGGATTATCATTCCACACTGTAGGTATCTCTTTTATTGTAAAATCTTTATTCTTAAGCTGATAAAGTAAGTCAACATCAAAAGCCCATCTAGTAGTTGTTAAATTAGGAATAATTTCTAATAGTACTTTTCTTCTAAAAATTTTGGCTCCACACTGCGAATCTCTTACATTTATTCGAAATAATAGTCTAATAATAATATTAAAAGTTCTAGATGCGATTCTTCTCATTATTGGCTGTTTTTTATTAATAATAGCACCTTTGATCCATCTAGAAGCAATAACGCAATCATAATTATTTATATTTTTATACAAATCATAAAAAGCATCAGCCTTAGTAGAATCATCTGCATCAACAAAACCTATAAACTGACCTTTTGCTAATTTAAAACCCTCAATCACCGCTCCGCCCTTGCCTACAAAGTAATTAATTTCATAACAGACCACATTTTTATGTTTTTTAGAAAAAGAATTAACAAGTTTGGTAGTATTATCTTTGCAATTATTAGGGACAACAATTAATTCAAAATCGTCTTTAAATTTATTATTAAAAAAATTATAGTAACTATCCAAAGTAGCCAATATTCTACTTTCTTCATTATACGCCGGTATTATTATTGATAGTTTTTTCATAATTTGTATAAAAGAATACTGAAACAAACATAAAAATAGATAAAGAAAGTAAAATCAAAACAACTTGCAATAAAGTTTTATGATAAATAAATATCAATAAAGTTTCAAAAATGAGAGTTAGAGCTAAAAAATAAATAAACTTAATTCGATTTATAGACAAATTATAAAAAATTAAAACATAAGACAATGAGAGTATCAACATGACCAAACCAAATAATCCTAACAAATTACTTATTTCAAGATAATTCTTACCATATAATATTGTAATTATTAATCTAGGAAATAAGAAATAGATTAAGGTAGCAAACCCTCCAAATATAGAAACTAAAAATAAAGCTTTTTTTAAAATTTTAGGATTTTTCTTGTTAACAGAAAAATTTGCAACAGACTTAGGGAACATAACAACAGCAACACTCTGAGTACCAAAGAAAATTATCCTGCCTAAAAAACTTAAAGCTACGTAGAGCCCAGCTTCAGTCTCTGTAAAAAACCTCTTGACAAGTAAAACATCTATACTATAAAGACCTGTAAACAAAACCAATGCAATTAAAACAGGCACAGCATAAGAATAAACTTCCTTGCCGCTAAAGATTGCACCTGTCTTTTTCAAATATTTAGATAAAACAAAAAAAGCAAATAATAGAGGCATTAAATAACTAAGTACTAAAGCCATAACAGCACCGCTGACACCTAAACCGAAAGTTACTAAAAGTATACCAAATACAATTTTAGCAATTCCCTCCATAGTCATATTAAATCCTAGAACTTTAAATTTCTCAAGACCTTGCATCAATCCACGCATTACCGGCAATAAAAAAGATAATAAAATAATAGGTAATAGAATTAATAAGTATTTAGAAGGAATATGTAAAAAGGAAGCTACATAATTATTTATTAAAAAGAAGATCAAAGTTAGTATCAAGCTACATAGGAATAATTTTTTAAGCGACTGTCTAAACAAGCTATTAATTTTATCATTTTCATTTTTAGCTTTAAAAGAAGCTATAAAATTAGTAATACTTGTTTGAATGACATTAAATGGAACTAAAATAATATAAAGTAAAGAAAAAATTGCTCCTAAGATACCATAACTTGCTGGGCCCAAAACTCTGCCCATATAAAAATGAAAGAAAAAACCAGCAGCAGACAAACCAGAAGTAGCTAAAAATAATACAGCACTATCTCTAATTAAACTGTCCTCTTTACTATAATTAAGTATTTTTTTTAGATCAACCATATCAAACTCGCAAATATTAACTCAAGCAAAATAAAGACATATGTAATTTCTTTTTCTGTATACTTACCAGTCCTAGTTAAAAAATGAGGTAATGAATAAATTTTTTGTTCATGGTGGCTTTTAATTTTCCCATCTGCATAATAACCATAACTTTTTGCTTTAAACTTACTTCTTGCTTTTAATACAAACTCAATAAAAAATGGCACAGAAGCAATTATAGCAGCTCTTTCAACGTTTCCTAAAATTGCAATTATCGCAATTACTCCCCCTAAAAGATAAGTCAAACTATCCCCAGCAAGTATTTTTGCAGGATATTTATTATAAAAGTAAAAAGCAATTAATGCCCCGAAAGTAACAAGGGCAATTAAAGCAGCCAAATATCTGCCATTCACATAAGTATATAATCCAAGCATTCCGGTATAGATAATACCCATACCGACCTCTAACCCATTAAATCCCGCAAGCAAATTAACCATATTAGACGCACCAATTACCCCAAGAGGAATCAGAATTAGTGGATAAATAATACCTAAATCGACAACTCCAAAAAATGGCAAACCTACAGTAGTAGATCCGGCATTAACAGCCATTAAAGGAACTGCCGCAGTTAAAGTTAATAATGGTTTTTGCCATTGCTTTAAACCTGCAGAACTTTCTTTATCATTCTGAATAATTAAGTCATCTAAAAATCCAACAAGAGTTATAATAAATAATGAAACCATGGCAGCAAACATCAGCATCAAAGTATTGTCATTTATAACCAACCCTGTATTAACCTTAGAAACAAATGTACGATTAAAAATAAACAACAAAATACCCGCCATTATACCGAATAGAACAGCCAAACCACCAGAAATAGGGACTAAGGGCTTATCTTTCTTATTCTGATCTTTTACAACAATTCCGATTTTTCTTAAATATCTAATTAACCAAGGAGTTACTAAAATAACAGCCAAAAAACTAATAAGGCCATATAATAGAGTGATATAAATCATAAAGTTTAGACAATAAAATCGTATTAAAAAGGTTTCGCATTAGAAATCCTATAGATTTCAACACTATTTATAATGGTCTTATTAGTCAGGGTATTAAAATAATCATTTTCTTCTTCTGTAAGCTGAGGTTTATGCATTGAGGTTTTATCAAGTATAAGGTAAGCACTATCAATTTTTTTAATTTTATCTGTTGAATTCAAAAAATAATAATTGAAATTATTAAAATTTTTATCAAATAAATACTTAAAACTCTTTGAATTTTTATAGAATATTACATTTAACTGTTCACCCTTTAAATCATCTTTTAGGTAGTTTATAATTGCCAATTTGTCTTTATATGGTATACTAAATTCACCCATATTGGTAGCACCATTTTTATTAACATAATTATATAATAAAAATATGTTCAATATTTGAAGAAATAAAAATAAAACAAATAATAATCTAAATATCCCAATAAAATTAGTAAAATACTTTTTGTATAAGAAAGATAAAAATATTGCAATTATGATAAACTGTAAAGGATAAAGTATTAAAAAATAATGTGGACTTACATCTGAAAATCTCAAAAAATGTAGTATTGGGATGAAAATAAAACATAGAAGCAACAAAAGATATTTATTGTCAAAATTTTTCTTTTTAATTATTTTTAGGGATAAAAAAATAAATGAAAATATAAATAAAGTAACCATAAATATTGTCAATATAAAAAATAAATATCCGATTAATTGATTACCAAAAATATTACTAGAACCATAAACATAACTACCAAGATAATTTGTACTTAACATAACAGGAATACCAATAGATTGAACAAAACCCGTAAATATTCCAGAATAACTTCTTCCGAGACCGTAAAGAAGCGGACTAAGCAAAAAAATATTATTTTTTAAATTATAATAAATAAAGGGTAAAAGTGGGAGTAAAAAAAAGAATAAAGAATATAATAGAATTTTAAATTTAGTATCCCTTCTAAATAAGATTATGCAAAGAATTAATAGTGGTATGAAGAGCAGAGGGGTTAAATGAAAATTAAGCATAATTGCCAATAGGAAAGTAGAGTAGATTAAATAAGTATCTTTATGGTCTAAAACAAATCCAAATAAAAAATAAAAAAATATAACAGAAAAAAATGGCAAATAATACGGATTCCAATGAGAATGCGATATATAAACAGACCAAGGATTAACTGCATATAAAAATGAAGCAATATAAGCTATTTTATCATTAAAATATTTACTACAGAAAAAAAAGGTAATAATAACTGCTAAAGAATTTAATATTGCTACAAGTATCGCAGCAGACAAAGGAGATTTAAAAATAGCAAATACGACTGCTAATATATAATACATGATAGGTCCAAAACTCTGCTGATTTGTTATTTGATCAAAAGAACCAATACCCACATAACGTACATTACCATGTAAAATACTTTCAGAAATTTCAAAATCTCTAAACATATCCCCTTCCATAATCGTAAGGTTAATCCAAGATAGTCTTATACTAAAAGAAATTAATACTAAAAGAGCCAAAATAAAGTATTTAGTCTTATTATCCATAAGAAATAGATGAATAGTAAGGTTTAAAATTTCTTCGACTTAGAAGATTTGAAGGTAATTCTTTCTTTAAACAATCTTAATAATTCACCCCCCATATCTTTAATATCTTTAATTAAATGAACTTTACTCTCTCTCCCATAGACATTCACAATTTTGGCAGGCAATTCTCTAACCTTATATCCTAACCATTGAGCTTTTACTAAAACTTCAGTATCCCAAGACCATTTCTGTGATTTAACATAAGGAATAACATCAATTATTACATCTTTTTTAAAAGCTTTAAATCCGCATTGATAATCCCTGATGTGTGAGCCTAGAAGTAATCTTGCCAAAGATGAATAAGCTTTACTAAAAATTCTTCTTAATTTTGGATAGTCTACAATTGAATCTGATAAATGTTTAGACCCGACAGCAATATCTACATCTTCATCTTTAATAGCTGAAATGAGTTTAGGAAATAAATCCAAGTCTATAGCTAAATCTGCATCAATATAAACAATAATATTTCCTTTAGAATTTCTAATGGCATTATTAAGCGCGGCACCCCTGCCCATATTTACAGCATTATCTACCAATCTCAAAGATTTATACTTCTTCGATTTATCCAAAACAACTTTAACTGTATTATCTTTAGAACCATCATTAGCAACTATAATCTCAAAAGTTTCATTTGATTTTTTAAAAAAATCATATGTTCGATCTATAGTGCTTGCAATTATCTTTTCTTCATTATATGCTGGGATAATTATTGAGTACTCAATAGTTTTTTTAACCATAGAAAAAGAAACAAACTGGATTATTATAAAAGTTTCTATGTATTACTTCTCAGCCATTGCAATTAAATCAAGCCCGAATGGCAATAACATTTTATTTTCAAATATTATAAACCACCTATCCAATAAATAATTTAGGATTCTATTATTCAATTTATCAGTACTAATGGGGACATTTCCTGTAAGTTTAGTTATAAATAATACAGGCATGCCCAAGATATCCCAATATTTTAAAAACTTAACATTGAAACCAGCCATTTGCATTTTAGTTCTTAATCCTATTTTAGAGTACCTCCTATAATGGCCGACGTTCCTATCAAAATTGGAATATAAAGAGGGATATGCTGAAGTCAACAAAATCATCCTACCACCATTATTTAATAATTTATAAATATCAGTCAATAGTTTACGATCATCTTCAATATGTTCTATAAAACCACTTATTATTATATTATCAAATTTCCCTTTAATTTTTTTAGATGGAAAATAACCATTTATAAAACCAAGCCTTAGATTCTCATTTTTAGCTCTTTTTTTTGCAATTGTATAATACTTTTTTGAAGCATCAATATAAGTAACATCCATCCCGAGTTTAGCAAGTTTTAAAGTAAAAGAACCAGTACCTGCACCAATATCCAAAACTTTTCCAGGTTTTACTAATTTTATTAATATCCTATCTTTATTCTTGTGCCAAAAATCATTTTCCTCAAGTTTCCACAAATAGTCTTGATCTTGTATCATAAATAAAAGATCTAAAGTAAGTTTTTAATGTTTTCTATGCTTTTTAGCTACCAATATTTTTGTGAGCAAATTAGCTCTAGTTATATCAACAACTTCAAATCCAGATAGATGACACATTAAAGAAATAGAATTATTAGAAAAAAGTTTGATATTTATGTTATTTAACTTATGATATATAAAATATAACATACCGAAGGGATTAAATCTCGGAAATAAAATTACTATTGTACCATCATTTTTTAATATTTTATTGAATATTTTTATTGTCTCAATGGGAAAATTTGTAAATTCAAGTAAACCTGCACAAAACACCTTATCAAATTTATTTTTAAAATTAAAAGACAAAATATCGCCAACAACACCATTCAATTTTTTAGATTTATATTTTTTAATCATACCATGAGATATATCAATGCCGAGAGGATTTGCTCCAAATTTTTTCATGAGGTTAGAATAATAGCCATTACCACAGCCGGCATCTAATATAAACTCATTTTTTTGAGGATTTAATTTTTTGATTAATAAATCTCTTTCTTTATTTACCAAAATTAAGTTTACAAATGTGCCGAATAATCCTTTAGTTCTTTTATTATCGTAATTATTTGAAACTTTTTCAAAATAATTTCTTACACTCATTTACATATTCCCCCATAGTAACAGAATTAAAATTATTTTCACACCAATCAAGATATTTATCAAATTTATGAATCATTTTACTCCCTGTATTCCTAATTATAAGTTTCATAATCTTATTAGTAAACGGATTTTTATCAACATCAAAAAAGTCCCAAGGATGAAAATATATATTTACGTAGTTTTGATCCAAGTAAGTTAATTTAGTACACAATTTTGAATAAACTAAAGGCATATTTCTAAACCAAATCCATGAAAATGGCAATCTAATTAAGGGTGTAACTGAAACTGGAACTTGATAAATCTCATTAAAATAAGCACTTCTTTTTTCAAAGAAATAATTATCCCTTCCAGGAACATATGTAGGATGCATCGAGCTATTATATTCAATCCCTATATCCTTAAGAATTTTTGAATTAAACGGACGCATTTGTGGAGACCTATATCCTGTAACTTTAATTTTAAATAAACTTTCAAGTTTATTTTTTGCTAGTAAAAGTTCAGTTCTCGCATCATTTTCACTCATTTTTGAAATATTTGTATTGTGATAAAGTCCATGTAATGCGAGCTCATGACCCTTACTTATTAATTTTTTCAATTTAGTTTCAGCATATTCAGCAAACTCAACTGTAGTAAAAAAAGTAACTTTTATTCTTGGATGTTTTTCAAGTAAATTTATTATATTATCAAAACCACGCAACGAGATATTAAATAGAATTGCTTTATCTATATTCAAACCTATTTCAGCAGGAGTTACAAACTCTTCCAAGTCAAAAGTTAATATAAGATTTTTCAAATCAATTCACATCATATAAACAAACAGAATCTTTTTTAACCTTTTCTTTTAATTTACACCTATTAAAGAAGTCACAGTTCTCATTTAAACTAATAATATTACTCACATTGTAAGTATGTAAAACAGATAAAAAGCCTTTACAATTATTATCATTAAAATAACCATCTAAAAGTTGAATACCTTTAAAATAAACTTCATTTTTTACTTCAGGATACCAACCATAAGCTGTTGTGAGATTGTATTTAGTTGGTGCATAAGAATAAACATTTTTAGGATTTATTTTAGATCCAAAGTATCCAAACATCAAAAAAGAACCTTCTACATTTTTAAGAGTTTCTTCTATCTGCAAGTTCAAAGGCTGATCAGGGACAACAAAAAGGGGAGTCCTAAACAAATTAAAAGATAAGCTTAGGAGAACTATAAATAGTAAAATGTAAGAAACATAATTTGAAAATCTTATTAGTGAGATATCGATTTTCAAAAAACAAAAGATTATAAAAAATATGAAGAATATCAAATACGGATCTGGAAAAATATTATTAAATATAGGTATAAATGGGTGCAGTCTTAAGAAAAATATCAAAGCGAGAAATAATATGGGTGAATAAAATAATAATTCTTTAGATTTGCTCTTTAGATTTTTAATATAATAATAAAATACAATAAAAAAAATTAAAGGGATTATTGTGACAAAAATATTAGTATAAAAATTTAAAGTGTCAAATCTCCAAACCCAAGTGGCCTGATGTAACGTATTCAAACCGCCCTCATTAATTTTGAGAATGGCTGGTAGCCACCAAAAAGCGCTGACTAACAAAGAGAGGAGAGCAGAAATGCAAACAATTAATTTTTCCTTGCCATTTTTAACCAAAAAAATGGATAAGAACAATAAAGAAGTAATTACTCCAACACTTTGATATGATAAAAGTATTATTGCATAGAAAGGCACAACAAGCCAATACCTCCAATCAATTTTTCTATCTTTAAAATAGTAAATTAAGAAAAAGAAAAGGAAAAAGTTCATCCAGGCAAAGAGTTCATGAACCCTTATAAGTTTAATAAAATTACCTACAGCGATAGCATTTCCGAAGAAGAAAATAAATAAAGCAATTCTTTTAAATCTAGACAGACCTATAGAACCAAAGAGAAAATAAATTATGATAAATAATAGTAAAAAGATTAACAGCATACTTAAATATGTTGCAACATTTACTGATTTAAAAGTTTCAAATATAGGTAAAGTAAATAGATACCATCCTGGAGGACTATGTAAAAAATTGATAAAACCATTATACCAATAATAACAAATCTTATGGAATCCACAATTTTTTAAAAAATAAAGTTGGGCCATATAAGAAGCACCATCTATATTATAATCAACAGGAAAATACTTCAACATTTTAGACTGATTTAACAATCTGTAAATAAAATTAATTAATAACAGAAAGACAGATAAATACAAAATTTTCTTATTTGAATTTTTAACCATATTTTAAATTGGATTTAATAAAGATTGATCAGGATAGGAAGTTTGTAAATAAAAGTCCATATCTTCCTTACTAAGTTTAAAATCTTTAGGGTAATTAACTCCCCAAATTCTTATTGGTCCGATTAGATTGCCATTATATATCGATAAAGGCACGCCTAAGTTTGTATCATCATAAATAAGTTTAAAGTAATCAGATGGCTCATTGAGTAGGTATAGTCTACCGAGATTACTGTGGGAAGTAGTGGGAGATAAAAATAATCCTGCTGCAAAGTTATTTGCTTGATTATTTTGTATAACTGGAATAATTCTTAAACAACCACCATAAGCATAATTACTATAAGTATATAAGTGATCTAAATAAAAGCACCTCATAGGCAGCTCATATTGCTGCCCCTGATAAATCAAAATTGCTCTAGGTTGACTGAAAGCAGTAGATTTATTCCCATTATTCTCAATTTCGTAAGTTGGAACAACCACTGCAGCAATACCTGCCCCTCCTCTGGGTATTATTTTACCATTGTAATTAAGATCTTCATCTAAAGCAAAACCCCCTGTAAAGTAGTATAGTGTCTCATTCCTTGTCTTTCTAATAGTATTAGGATCTAAACTAAAAGTAGGTATATAAGAAAACCTATCTCCAGCAGCATCGCTCCCTATAGAAGAATATGCAGAATACTTCCCAATTTCATCTGAGACCATTAATAAGTGAGTGACATTATGCGCATATAAATAACCTAGTGACTCTTCATCAGTTTGTGCAGTTAATACATTCCTACCCATTAAGTAATTCCACCATCCAAAGAAATTTCCACCATCTGTAACAGTTGCTCTTTCAAAACCACTTTGTACCCAATAACCATAATCCCACCAGTGTGCAAATACTGCCTCCTTAGGAGTATTTTCTCTCACCCATTTACCTGCATATTGCCATTGTTGATTATACCCCGGGCCAGAGAATTTTGCATTGTCATAACTAACCTGATAATAATTAGTAACAACTCCTTTAGCAAAAGCAAATGGTGAGAATAACATTAAAAGTATTATAATGATACAGGCATAACTTGCATAATTAAGTTGTTTTTTAGAATAAACAAAATAAGCTACACCCCCAGTAATTAATAAAAATAATAAAAATTCTATAATCCCGCTCAATTTCATAGTTTCCTTTACAAAGAAAAACGCCAAAACAAATGAGGCAAAAAATAATAAGTTTTTATTCTTTGAATGATACAGATATTCAACAATATAGACTATAAAATAAGAAGCTAAGATTACTATTGGGAGTGTAAATTCAAACAAGAATCTAATAGCAGAAGTAGCTATAAGAATCATAACAAGTGAAAAAACCAATATAAGAATATGTTTTTTATCAAATTTAGTTAGAGCATCAAATTCATCTCTTTCTTTATTATATATATAAAAATAATATATCAAAATAAATAAAGAGAATGTAATTAAAGAACCAAAAAATAGAAAGTGAGACAATCCTGAAGTACCATTCAATATACTACTTCCCGAGTATCTAGAAAATATGTAAAGAAATATAAAAATAGTATAACTTAAAGTTAAATATTTAGCTCTTTTTGAATTTTTTATTGCATCGTAGAATAGGAGTATTGCTCCAAGTATGAAAGCATAAACAATAATTGTGCCGTATTGTCCAAACCAATCTTGAACATAGGGTTGTCTGTTTTCGGCTACTGTTAATACCCACCTAGTCAATGAAAAAGACTTAAACAAAGTCTGCGAGAATGCGGCAATTCTCTCACTAAGAAAACCGGAACCAAATAATATTAAAGTTAGAAAAAAGGAGGAGATTAATCCAAATAATAAAGATAGCAATCCTATTGGAATATTTTTTAATTTATTATATTTTTCAAGTAGTTTTGAAAATTTTGAAGTTTTTATTATATACAAATAGAATAAACCGACAATAAAATCTAAATAAAATAATCCAGTAGTAAATGAAGCAATTAGCCCTGTTAATGAGTTTCTATTCATGCCAATAAGCAACAATGTGAAAGTAAGCAAAAAAGAAGTTAATACTACAAAATCATTTTTTGTTAATCTATTGAGAACTATTTCAATCAATATAAAAACAGAAGCAGTCATAAAAAAGAAGTTAATAGAACCGGCAGTCATTAATCCAAGAACAGCAATTACTCCTGCTATGAATCCAAATAATATATTAAATTTGATTTTTTTAGCTTCTAAAGCCAATAAATAAAAGTAAAATGCCATAACAAGAAACATCATTCCTAAGATATCGTGGTCTGAACTTCCACCCATACTTCTAAATAAAAAAGATGGAAGCACATTAATCAGTAGAACAGTTAATGCTGCAGTCTTCCATTCAAACATCTTTCTTATTAATAAGAATAAAAATATACTCATTATGGCAGTAACAATTAAAGGATAGTAATCATTAACTAAAGCAACGCTCCCACTAAATCCTAAAGCATGCAAAATTCTATATATATAACCTACAAAATAAGATGAAAAAATAGTAATATCTATGTTCGCACCTCTGGGAAAATATCTGAGTGAATCTATTAAGAATAGCTTCCCATGTTCAGCAATATATTCAGCATATCTTAAAAATAAGGTTGAATCCAATTCAAGAGAAATATATTTACCAGTTGTAACATCTATTAATTTGTTTATAGGTTGTACTCTTATAATCCAACCAGCCCATACAATAACTGCAAGTACAACATATTGTAACCATTCAACTTTTAATTTGAAAAAATTAAATAATTTCTCTTTCCTATTTTCTAAAGTTCCTTCACTCATATTTAAAATAACATTGGAGTAATGAATACTTCCACAAAAGACCCCACAATTAAGACTAAGAAAGAGATTAATATTAATATCGTTACATCAAAAGCTATTTTCTTAAATCCTTTACTCTTTGTACCATGATTAATTAAAGCCATGGATATAATTCCACCAGCTAAAGCTGCAATAAAATAACCTGCAATTTCAAATATTCCATGAACCATATATCTAAATACTCCAGCCACAAATAATTGTAGATATATTCCTGCCTTGCTAAATCCTACTAAATTAGCATAACTTGCTAAGCCATTTCTAAAATAAGTTCCTATAGCTGCGCTTATAACAGAAGCATTCCATGCTAAAACAAATATAGAACCTGCCCCGAAGAAAAAGGCAAATATTAGACAAAAAAACATAACTTTAATATTATTAAGCAAAATTAAATAAAAAGCCTCAGGAGATGTAAGTTTACCATTCAATAACTGATTATCTAATGCTCCCAATTTACCGCTTATAAAATTATTAGTGGCAGAAGATTTTATGACATTACTGTTTATACTATCAATAGTGCTTAATTGTACCCCAAACAATGAATGTACTAAACTTTCCGGCAAGATTAAAAAAATTAATGAATAACCGACTACAAAACCTAAAAAGAGTAATAATAAAAATCTAATTGCTTTTCCATGCTCATTAAGTATACCCACCTCACTATCCATTTCCCAATCTTCTTCCTCTTCTTCTCTAAATGTAAAATACATTAAAGGCATAGCCATTAATACAACTAAAAATACCATTACTAGACTAGCTTCTTGCTTAAATATCCATAAACTAAAAGCAGCAGAAACAGCAGCAAAGAAAATACCCATGAAAAATAATTTAAATGGGTGTTTTTTAGCATTAATAGGGCCAGTTAAATCCTCAAAAACCATAATAACTTACCGTAGTTGACGATTTATATAAGTTTCTATAAAGATAATCTTATAAACATTTAATGTCTCCTAAAATTATGGCAGAAAATACAAGACCGGGATGGGTAAAAGATAAGACTGTTGCTACAGATTTCGAAGTAATAACTTGTAAACCTTATGACGACTACAAAGATCACAAAAATGATTTTGGCTGCTACACATTAATAAAGGCTGATTTTGAGTTCTATGAAATTCAAGTTGCAGTATGTAATTACAAACATGAAATATTAAAAGTCTTCAAAGGAAAAAGACCACAAGACATATACCATGCTATATTCGAATATTCTGAAAAAAATAATTTAAAATGGATTAATAATTTCCAGCATGCTGCCTATTTAGGAAAAGAATTAAAGAAAGCAGAATTATGTTTAGCTTTAGGTACAACTTATTACCAAGAGTAGTTCTTAACAACATTTATATATATTAATAAACTAATTATCAAGAGGTGATTAAATGTTAATTATAGGTTGTTCAAATTCAAGAGAACTTGCAAAAAAGATTTCTAAAAATTTAAAATGTGAATATTCAGAATTAATAGTAAATAAATTTCCAGATGGCGAATTATACATAAAGTTTAACACAGAATTAGAGAATAAGGAAGTAGTTTTAGTTCAAACATTAAATCCCTCAAATGAAGCACTGTTAGAATTAATTTTAGCAATGCACACAGCAAAAGAATTAAAATGCAAAAAATTAATTTTAGTTATCCCTTACTTAGCTTACATAAGGCAAGATAAAAGATTTAAGCCTGGTGAAGCAGTTTCTGGAAAAATAATAGGAAAACTATTAGATAAAGCAGACGAAATAATTAGTATAGATCCTCATTTACATAGATTTAAGTCATTAAGCGAAGTCTTTAATACCAAAACAAAAAAATTAACAGCCAATGAATTAATATTTAATTTTATTAATAGAAATTATAAAAATCCAGTAATATTGGGTCCTGATGCAGAAAGTTATCAATGGGCTAAAGAAATAGCAGATAAAATAAACGCAGAAGCAGTAATACTAGAAAAGAAAAGATTTGGTTCAAATAAGGTTAAAGTAAGTCTTTCTACAAACATAGATTTAAAAAATAAAGATGTAGTAATAATCGACGATATAATCTCTTCAGGACATACAATTCTAGAAGCTGTAAAGTTAATAAAAAATCATAAACCAAAATCAATAAATGTTATAGCAATCCATGGAATTTTTGCAGGAGAGAAAGTTTTAGCTGAAATAAAGAAAAACGTGAAGTCCATAATTACAACAAATACAATAAACAACAAATACTCAAAAATTGATGTTTCTAATCTAATTTCTAATAGTTTAATCGACTAAAACTTTTTCTCTAAAACAAAGAAATAATGATAACTATTGATTTCAGGTCTTACTTCTTTAATAATTTTAAATTTAGCATTCAATTTATTTCTTATTATTCTAAGCGAACATCCTTTACTATAAAGTTCCCAATAATGCTGCCCATCAAATTTATATTTTTTAAAAAAATAAGGAAATCTTAAAAATAAGTCAAGGTAATTTTTTTTAAAGAGTTTATTAATAAAAGGAAATCTTAAAATTAATTCAAAACTAGTAGAACTGCAAGGCAAAGAAATTATTACATATTTTTTACTCACTCTATGAAGTTCAATTAATGCTGTCTCAAAATCTTCAAATGGTAAATGTTCTAAAACTTGGAAAGCATAAGCAGCATCAAATTTAGAATTAGGGAAAGGTAATTTTCTTACATCCGCAATATAATCTGCTTTTAGCTCTTTATCTATATCACAAGTAACAACTTTAACACCACAATTTTTTAAATAATTAGAAGTTAATTTATTTCCAATTCCAATTTCTAAAGCATTTTTAACCTTTAAATCTAAAATAAGGCTGCATTGATAATAATACGAAATAAACCTCTCAACTGTATCATAATCTTTCAAATAATGTTTTTTATTTACTTGTTTTTGCATATTAACCCAAAGGTTTTTAAATAAATTCAAGTATATAAAAGCTATGAGCACACCGATTCAATCTGCAACGCTAGTAAAACTAAAAGAATTAAAAGAATATTCTAAAAAAGCAGAAGATGATTTAGAAAAAGCAGGTATAAGTGTAACAGACATCAATAGAAAACAATTATTTGATAACAATATTAAAAGCACAATAGGTGCAATTGAAGGTTTATTAAGAAATGAACCTGCAGAAAGACATTTATTAAGATTGAAAAGAGAAATTCCAGATTCCTATGTAAATGTAGATAAATTAAAAGAAACAAGAGCTGGAAAATTAAGCTCTTTAAACTTAGACAAAATAAAAAAAATTATGGAGTACTTCCGAGAAAATTTCGAAAACATATAAACATTCTAAAACAACAATAGATATAAACTAAAATTAAATTGATCTTACATGATATTAAAATTATTAGGTTTAGCAGATTTATTAGCATTAATTGCCTTATTTCTAGGCACACTATTACCTCAGTCTATAATAATTGTAATGGCTTTATATTTAATTATTAAGGGTGTTTTCTTTGCTATTATTGGAGATATGGTAAGCCTTATTGATGTTTTTACAGGCATTTACCTAGCAAGTGCTTCTTATGGTATGTCTCATTGGTCTATAACTTTAATTTTAACTATAATAATCCTGCAAAAAGCCATAGTTTCTATATTTAGTTAAAGTTTATCTTTTAATTCAATCTTCTCAATAAAATAAACACCAGAATATTCTCCATCCATTATAGCCTTAGCTTTTTTAATTTCTAATTTTTTCTTAAACATAGGTGCATCCAAAACAAACGTTTCATATTCTCCACCTTCCGCAGCTACATTTATTCCAACTTTATGGTTTAATTTTTTTAATTCATCTATAGTTTTCATATCAATTTTTCTTCCCAGCCAAGTTTTATTAAATCCATCAGCAGCAACAGCAATTATAATTACTTCAAAACCTTCTTTAACTATTTCTTTTAATTCTTGTTCCTGAGTTTTATGCCACAAAGGAGAAAATACTTTCAATCCTATACTTTCACATATTTTCTCAATTCTATCTCTTTGATAACTGGAAAATAAAGCCCCGGTAATTATACCCTGTATCTTATGTTTCTTTTTAGCTTTCTCTAATACTTTTTTTAAATCTTCCAATTCATATTCCTCTTTACCTTGAGTAACACCCATAACTAAAGGAATTTCTAAAGCCATAGATTGGTATTTAACAAAATCAATATTTGGAGTATGAAACATAAAAGAATCTTTATTTTTACTCTTCATAGAAATCAAACACTCAATACTATAATTTTGTTTATACATAACATGCATCGCATATGTACTATCCTTACCACCAGAAAATAATACTCCAAGTTTAACATTTGGTTTATTGTAAAACTGATTTACGTATTCAGATTTAGTTTTAAATTTACTCTGTCTTGCTAATTTGTCTATAGCTTTATCAAAATTACTTCCATATTGTGCTGCTACTTTCTTTCTAAATGCAAATTCTTTATTTAAGCCCATTGAATTTGCTATCCCTCTTAAAATTATTTTATTATTCTCTTCATTCAATTTAAATTTTGCAGGTATTTTCAACGCATAATCTACTAGTGCTTTGTCAAGGAAAGGAACCCTAATTTCTACATTATTTGCCATTGAAACAGCATCATCTCTATACAAATCTCTTTCATAGAGCCACAATAATCCAGAATAACATTCCTTATTCACATTACCGCTATTTTTATGTCTTTCATATCCTGCAAATATTTCTTCACTTCCCAAACCGGAAAACATTACCTTGCAGCCTTCTTCTCCTGCTCTTTTAGTAGCAAAATAAAAAGGCAAAGCAACTCCCAATTTAGTAATATTACTAGATTCTATAATATTTACAATTTTTCCAATATTATTTTCAACATCATTTAATTTTACTTTAACAATTTCTAAATCTAATTCTAATTCTTTAGCAATTCTTTCAGCAGATTCTAAATCTTTAGGTTTGTTAAACTTAGGTTCATCTAGTACACAAATATAGCACTTAAAGCTAATTCCTAATTGTTTTAATACTAAAGCTATAAATGCAGAATCTACCCCTCCAGAGAATAATAATCCAAATTTACAACCAGGAATTCTTTTAGTTATGGCATTTATTAACAAACCTTGTGTTATTTTTTTAATCTTATCATAATCTTCATCATGTTCTGGTTTTATCTCAAAAAATTTCCTTTCAGTAAATTTAATCTTTTTAGTTTTCAAATCATAAATTAATATTTTCCTGGGATTCAAATCATCAATATGTCTATATCCTAAACTCTCCAAAACCTTTTTCTCAGAAGCAAAAGCAAAACCGTTTTCATTTGTGTACCATAAGGGCTTAACTCCAAATAAATCCCTAAACAAGTAAATTTTATTCTCTTTAAAATAAGCACATGCATAATCCCCGTCAACTAATTCTAAAGTTTTATCTATCCCAATTTTATCTAGTAAAAAATAAAATAATTCAGAATCATTTTTAGCATTAATTTTATGATTATTACGCAAATTTTCCCAATTATAAACTTCACAGTTAGCAGCAAATATGTTCTTAGTACCGATAGGTTGTTTAACATTTCCAACTATTGAATGTAAACAATGGCCAAAAGTAAAATCTGATTTAGAAACTATTCCAGTACCATCCATCCCCCTATAATTCATAAATTTCAATCCTACTCTAACTATTTTATCTGCATTTTTTATATTACATAATCCAATTATACCGCACATAAAACTAAAAAATCAAAAAGCTTTATAAATGCTCCCTACTAATTATGTTTAATGGAAAAAAAAGAGTTTAGCAAATATTATACCATTCTCTTCTTGTTTATTCTAATTTATATCTCTTTTTTGATTGTTAAGCCTTTTTTAAAATCAATTTTAGCAGCAACAATTTTAGCATATTTGTTTCATCCATTATTTAAAAAAATAAAAGGCTTAGTCAAGAATGAAACCGTAAGTGCATTAATAGTTACAATACTAATCATCCTAATTATTTTAGTGCCTTTAACATTAATAGCTAAGGCCTTATTAAAAGAATCAATAGGAATTATAAATAATTTCAATAATGGGCCATCCCAAATTATTTCCAATTATATAACAGAAAATAGTTGGTTAGGCGACGCTATCCCAGCACTTACAAGGGGGTCTGTAGAGTTTATCAAAAACCATATTTCAGAAGTAGTAATAAATCTCCCATCAATGTTATTATCACTCTTAGTTACAGTATTCAGTTTGTTCTATTTATTAATGTCAGGAGAAAAGTTAGTAAAAATAATTAAAGAAAAATTACCAATACAAAAGAAAGATGAGTTAGTTAAGCATATTGGAGATGCAGCATTTTCAATAGTATATGGTTTATTTATCACTGCTTTACTTGCTTTTTTTATAGCACTAATAGGCTTTAAGATAATTGGGATTGAATCTCCATTTATTTTAAGTTTAATTATATCTCTGGCAGTATTCCTTCCATTATTAGCCCCTGCAATGGTGTGGATCACTGTAGCAACTATAAGATATTTAAGCAACGACTTAAAATCCGCAGTTTATGTTGTAATTCTTGGCGCAATATTAACAATTTTAGAATCATTTTTAAAGCCAAAAATAATTGGAGACAGATCAAAAATCCATCCGGCAATAATTTTATTAGGAATATTAGGCGGAATTCCAACATTAGGATTTGTGGGTATAGTAGCTGGCCCAGTTATACTTTCCTCTTTAATAATAATAATAAAAGAATACTTGAAGTAAAATGAAATTAAAAGTTAAAACATTACAAATTGCAACAAAGGGGCCATTAATAGCAATTTTAAATAAAAAAGATGCAATTCTTTTAGACTTAGAGCCATTAGATAGAATAAAGATAAAAAAAGGCCATAAAGAATTAGTTGTTGCTGTTGATGTTGCTTATGGAAAAAGAGAAATAGCTCCAACAGAGATAGGATTATTTATAGATGTTGCAGAAGAACTAAAAGTAAAAAATAATGAACGCCTTGAAGTTTTCTTAGAACCAAAACCGCAATCATTATTATACATTAAAAAGAAATTAGATGGTTTTACATTAAATAAAGAAGAAATTTATTTAATAATAAAAGACCTAGTTGAAAATAAATTAACAGAAGTAGAATCAACTTATTTTGTATCTGCCTGTTATACAAATAAGATGACTTTGGATGAGTCTGCTTATTTAACAGAAGCAATAGTAAAAAATGGCGGCAAACTAAAATTTAATAAAAAAATTATAGTAGACAAACATTGTATCGGAGGATTAAGTGGAAATAGAACAACACCAATAATAGTACCAATAGTTGCAGCAGCTGGTTTGACAATTCCAAAAACTTCCACAAGATCAATCACTTCACCAAGTGGCACTGCCGATATGTTTGAGGTTCTTGCTCCAGTTTCCCATTCAAAAGAAAAAATTATGCAGATTGTAGAAAAAACAAATGCATGCATCGTATGGGGTGGCACTTTAGACTTAGCATCTGCAGATGATAAACTAATTAGATTAGAAAAAGTATTAAATTTAGATCCAGAAGGAATTTTATTAGCTTCAATATTAGCAAAAAAATCTGCAGTAGACTCTACACATATTCTAATAGATATTCCGATAGGAAAAGAAGCAAAGATAACAAATTTTAAAGTTGCAAAAAAATTAGCTAAAAAATTTATTAAACTTGGTAAAAAATTAAAAATGAAAATTAAAGTTATAATAACAGGAGGCTCCCAGCCAATAGGAAATGGAATAGGCCCGGCATTAGAAGCGAGGGATGTTCTTTTAGTACTTCAAAATCGCGGCCCATTAGATCTAAGAAATAAAAGTGTTTGTATGGCTGGAATGATTTTAGAAATGGCAGGAATAAAAAATGGACAGCAAAAAGCATTAGAAATTCTAGAATCTGGTTTTGCATATAGAAAAATGAAAGATATAATTAAAGTACAGGGCGGAAATCCAAATATTCAACCAGAAGATATTAAACTTGGCAAATACAGATATGAATTTAAATCTAAAAAATCCGGAAATATTGTATATATAAGTAACAATTCTATAGCAAGAATTGCAAAAATAGCAGGTGCACCATCAGATAAAGGCTCTGGAATTTACTTAAATGTAAAATTAAATGATAAAATTTTAGAAAATACTAGTTTATTCACAATTTACGCAGAAAATCAAGAAAAGTTAAAAGAAGCATTAAAAGAAGACTTAAGTAAAGTTGTAATTATAAATTAAGTTTTTATTATTTCTAGATTTTCCACTTTTATATTTCCCTTATATAAAACATGAGGAATTAAATGAAATAAAAGAGGTTTAGTCTTATTTTTAAATTGTTGAGAGTAATATCTTTTCAAAAGTAATGGAATCTTGTTATATTTAACAAGCTTATTAGGATTGTATTTTTCATAATCAGATATTGGTAGAGGGATTTTATCAGATAAATATTTATAAATCACAGTTTTTTTAGGATCCAATATATTTGCATTAATCTTATACCACTTACATTTTATCAGTTTAAGACCGATGGCTAGTAAAGTTTTGTTGATTTTTGAAGGATTTACAGGAGTTAAGTGAATAACATCATTCCATTTACAATTTAAATAAATAATTTTTTGCCACATAATTCGTTCTCTTCCGACATATTTAGTAATTTGCTTTTTATAAACTTCAGGATAAACTTTCTTTAATCTGTTCAATGGATAAAGAATATTACCTTTCATATTTTTTGGTACTATATGATACAAATAAACCATAAAAATGAATATTAAAAGGAACTTATAAAATGATTTATTATAAGTAACTTTTTCCTTCAGGAGCTTCATTCATAGTAGTTAATCTCTGGTATTCAGGATCGTAAATTTTTATAATTTGATAAAGACCAGTAGTAGAATCTTTAGTCATTGTTTGTCTAAGTATTCTAGCATGACCCCAATACAACCATTTTCCATCTATTTCCTGAACTAAAAACACCCTGCTAGGCTCAGCTTGATATATTCTTCTACCAGAATTAGTAAAATCAAATGTTCTTCCTATAAACTTTAAAGTACTCTTCGAATCTTTAACATGATCTTCCAGTCTTAAATCTTTAGGAAAACCTCTTTCTACAGAAATTTTTAAAGTATCATTAAACTCAATTAAGCTCCCCATAATATCTAGAACTAAGAATACTTTATAAGTTTTTATATAATCTTAAGTTAATATCCTATAGAATACATCAAATATGTTTTCATCATTAGTAACTTTAAAAAAATCAGCTTTAACACTATTGCAAGCTTCTACAATCATAGCATTATGTGCATTCAACTTTTCAAAATATTGTTTTCTTAAAAATGGATCTATAAAAGTCCTCATTCTGGCATCACTCTCTAAATCTATTAAATTATAATCTCCTTCTAAATTCATATTGTTTTCTAAATAATCTAAAGTTTGTATTAATTTTATTTTATTTCCCTTATACCTATGTAAAATATTCTTAATTTCTTCTGGACTATAAAAAAAGTCAGAAATAATAATCACCATAGCCTTAGAATTTATTAATGATCTATAAGAAAGTAAAGATTTTTCAAAGCTGCTTACGCCCTTAGCTTGTTTACTATTTAAATATTCTAATATTGAAGCTAATTGATGCTTACCTTTTTGCGGTTTAAAAAATTCTAATTTATCATCAAAAGTACTTAAAACAAACTTTTCATTATTCTTCATTGCAATATAGGAAAAACCTAAAGCAATCATTGCTCCAAACTCATATTTTTTTATCTTACTTCCAAAATCCATACTGCCACTTAAGTCTAAAAGAATATGAATAGTTAAGTTTCGATCCTCTTCATATCTTTTAACGTAAAATTTCTCAGTTCTTGCATAAGCCTTCCAGTCTATATTTTTAAAATCATCTCCATATTGATAATTAGAATAATCTCTAAATATTAATCCTGAACCTCCAATATCTGCCCTTCTCTCACCTGTAAAGCTAGAAGCAACCTTCTTTCTTATTACTAAATTAAATTTTTCAAGTTGTCTTAAAAAGTCCGTATTAATCATTAAGAATTATAGAACTTTCTTGTTTAATAAATTAACTCTTGCTGGCAGAACTAAGAAATGCATAACTGAAGCTCAGTTTAATTCTTAACCTTTAAGAATCTTAGTTATAACTGCATCCTCAGTTAATCCTTGTCTTTCAGCTTCAAAACTTAATATGATTCTATGCCTCAAAACAGGATAAGCCATAACATTAATATCTTCTTTAGAAACATACTTTCTTCCATTCATTAATGCTCTAGCCTTAGCTGCTAAAATTAAATTAATACTTGCTCTTGGACTAGCACCATACTCAATCAAGGCTTTATTCTTTCTAGTTTTATCAACAATTTCAACAGCATATTTCTTCATATCATTAGCAACTGGAACTTGCTTAGTTAACATCTGTAATTTTAATAATTCATCTTTAGTAAATAATTTTCTCAATTTAATATCTGAAGCATCTTTATCGCTGTACATATCTACAATCTTAACTTCATCATCGAATTTAGGATATACAACATTTATTTTAAATAAAAACCTGTCAATTTGTGCTTCACTTAATTTAAAAACACCTTCCTGCTCAATAGGATTTCCTGTAGCTAAAACAAAGAAAGGTTCTTCCAATTTATACGTAGCATTACCAACAGTAACTTGTTTTTCCTGCATGGCTTCCAAAATAGCAGAATGCGTTTTAGGAGTAGCCCTATTAACTTCATCAACTAAAACAATATTTGCAAATATTGGCCCAGGTTGAAATTTAAATTCCTTTTTACCTTTGCTTTCATCAATAACATAAGTTCCTGTAATATCTGAAGGCAGTAAATCAGGAGTTCCTTGTATTCTGCTGAATCTTAAATCCAAAACATTTGATAAAGTTTTAACAAGTAAAGTTTTAGCTAATCCTGGATATCCTTCTAAATAAGCATGACCATTGCATAAAATAGCAGCAACAGTTTGTTCAACAACATCTTCTTGGCCTACAACAGATCTAGCAACTTCAAAATATAGTGCTTTGAATCTCTTCTGTATTTCATCTATATTCATATTCTCACCTTGTTATTTGATCGAAATAAGTTTTAACAACCTTCTGATTTTCTTTAGCTATCTTCTCGTTATATGAAGCGTCATATCTAGTATATATCTCTTTTGGAAAATCTGGTTGATTAAATTCATTTGATTCTTCTTTTTGCACAGTGCTCAAATCAGCATCACTTTCTAAAGGATTAATAGTTAACAATAAATCTTTATTTCCAAGAGTAGCAATACTTTTATTTCCAAGTATATCACTTAAATTGCCTTGTGATAAAAAAAAATTCAAATGTACTGGTTCAGAACTATAATTTCTAATACCTATACCATTTAAAGTTTCTTGTACATTAAAATTAAAACCATTAAAATTAAAGTTTATATTTAGAAAAGAAAGAAACACAATTAAAAATGCCAATCCACAAAGAATTATTATTTTTACCCCGATTCTTTTCTCATCTATGAAATAAGAAGTCTTAACTTTTTTCATATTCTTAACAACATCTTCTTTTAAGCCGTCAATTATAGGATTAGTCCTATTTACATTGTCAGCAACAGTCCTAAGTTGTTCATTTAGTTCTGGAACCTTACCTTCAACAATTAAAAATTTATTTTCAAAAAAAGATAAAGTTAAAACTATAATTAAATATATTGTACTTAAAATAACTGCATAAATCCAAGGAAAATTAAGAAGATTAGACAACAATAGAATAAACAGGAGTATTAACAAAAAATTTAAAAATTTACCGCTAAAATCTAAAATAAATAATACTTTTTTAAGTTCCTTTAATGCTTTCTCAACAATTTGCATTTCCAGCCCTCAAACAGCTAATTGTATTTTGCAGATTACTTATTTGGTCTTGCAAACTAGAGATTTTATTGTCTTTATCATTAATTTGACTCTTAAGATCTTTAACTGTCGAATTTAAGGCTCGGATATTATCTTCCTGTTCATTAGTCAATTCACTTAAATCATCTCTTTCTTTCTGTAAAGAATCCTTCTGACTTTTTACATCTGTATACTTTCCAGATAAATCTTGTTCCCTTTGTGATTTTAATTGTAATTCTTCTGCAGTCTGGTTAAGTTGCGATTGTGCACCTTGTAGTTTCTGGAAAGTATTATTTAATTCATTTAATTTATCATTATATCTAGTATTTATCTGTAAAAAATTATCTTGATAAAAAAAAGTTAAAGCAACAACAGCACAAGCAATTACCACAATTAATACAAAAAGACCTATATTTGCATTTTCATCTATAAAGCTCATTTTTTATTTCTATTTATTCTCCTATAGCTTACTTCTATTAAGTAAACCAGTAAAGCAGCTAAAGCAAATATCCAACTATAGCTCTTTTTAGTTACCATTTCTCTCTTAGATTTCAACTTTATAAATTCTACGATTGCTTCAATTTCATCTTGCTTAAATATTCTTCCTCCAGAAGCTTTTACAACACCTATTAATTGGTTATTCATACCAACACCTTGATATTCTTCTTTATAATTTACAGCAAATACACCATCTAACAAACTTTTAAATCCCACATTATTTACAATAATACTTCCATCATAAAGACTATCATCAACTTTATACAATGCCAATTCACTTGAACTTGGCTGTATATCTGATTTCACCTTAACATCTATAGCTTCCGCAATTCTTCCATCTTGTATTTCTACAAATTTATCATTTTTCCTTTCAGGATCTCCAATAACCCAATTTCCAATTCTAGTCAATAACAAAGAATTATCTTTATTTAATAATTCAAACCCATATAATTTATAGTCAGTAGCTAAAACCGCAACTCTTCCCAATCCTAATCTTGAAACTGCTACTATTGGATCTCCAACATCATCTGTAACTAGTAATTTAGCACTATCTTTAGGCACAACTTGATTAAATCCATAAATATTACCTTTTAAATTTAAATTCTGAGTTATAAAATGATTTTTATCAATAGCAACTAAAGGAAATACTTTCTTTGTCCCGCTCATTTCTGTATCACCAAATAAAATTCTAACTCTATCAGTAGAATCAGGCTCAAAATAAGTACCGCCAGTAGAATCTGCAATGTCCTTCATATTCTTATTATCTGTATCTTCCCCAACACCAATTGCATAAATCCTTATACCCTGGCTGCTGGCCAATCTAAGAGCCTCATTAGTTTGTTCAAAATCTTGATTTCTTCCATCAGAAATAAGTATAATATTTTTACTTCCACCCTTACCTTTAAGCATTTCAATTGCCATCAATAAACCATTGGAAATATAAGTACCGCCATCATATTTTAGTCTCATAATTATATCTTCCATATCTGGTTGGTCTATTAATGGTTTTATATCAAATACTTTATACCCTTGTGTATTAAATGCAACAACACCTACATTATTTACTAAACTTAAATTTTTTATCATATCTAAAGCAATAGCTTTCTCAATATCAGATTTCACACTTCCTTGGAATACATGTCCTGTACTTCCAGAAATATCTATAGCAATTACAATATTATTTTCTCCTTTTTTCCTTCCAGCTTTTGAAACATAAACAGGTAATATCTGTTCAAAGTTAGAATTTTTATAACCGCCAGAATCAAAAGAATTACCTCCTCCAAGAACAAATAAACCATTTCCAGAAGCCGCAAAATCAGTAAGTAAATCTGTCTTATCATTAATATCTTTTATTTCAATGTCATCTACAACAACTGCAGTGTATATACCTAAATCTTTAGGAAAATCACTAGTTAGAGTAATATCATATAAAGGATCATATAACTTATTTATCCCAATACCCACTTTGCTATAAATTAAAATTTTAGGTTTAGGCACAACTTTAACAGTTTTATAAAATATATTATTATTCTTGAAATAATCTTCTGTATCTAATTTAGCAGTTATTTTATGATATCCCTCTGAAAAAGTTTTAGTTATTGTTAATGTATCCTTATCAGTTTTAGTATCCAAAACACTTACTCCATCTATTTCAACAACTACATGAACACTCTTCCTCTCAGTCTGTTTTAGAGAAACAGTAAATGTATTATCTGCACCACTGCTAGTTTTATCACTTCCAGAAATTGTGATTGAAGCATCATAATATTTCGGTTTTAAATTAATAGCACTAATACTAGAATTAAGACTATTAGACTTTAATACAATATCACCTAAACTAATTCCTGAATTACTATATCCATCTGAAAGCAGTAAGACATTTTCATTCCTTTTTAAATTTACAAGTATATTATCCCCTAAGGAACTTTTCTCTCCGCTACTTATGTAAACTGTTTCAAGAGGCAATCTAGAGTTTAATTGATCTTGTAAATTATTAATAGCTTCAAAATCGAAAACTTGCATAGAAGTAGAATTATCTATTAATAATTTTAATTTTGGATCTCCCTGTATGGTCATATATTTTTCTACAAATGGTCCGGATAAAGCAATAAATAATAAAACAAATATAATTATTCTAGATATAATTACAATAATCCTTTTATGCTTTAATTTAGACTGCTGATTTTTATCTAATGGAACTTTAATAAAATCTTTAGTTATCAAGTATATTAATATAATTATAGACGGTATAATCAATAACAAAAAATATGGATTCTCAAAATATCTATAAGTAAGATCAAATAAATTTATCATAATTCACCCCTAAATTTAATAAAGCCTAATTCAAAAATTACTAAAAATAAAACAATTAAAACTAAATAGAATCCTAAATTATAGTCTACATAAACTTTTACACTTTCTAATTTATAGTCTACAGTTTTTAAGTTTATATCATTTGTAAAATCTTTAAAATTTATATCAGATTCTTTTTCATTTAAAAGATTAACAGAAACTTTTTTATTAGCCAAATAAAATACTCCTGCTTTATCTAATGTAACTGTATTATTATTAATTTCTAAAATATTTCCAGTCTTTAAATTCAAGTCATTTAAATCTGATCTTCCAGCTATATAAAAAATTAAATTATTCCAAAATATAGGATAATTAGGATTTAACTTAAAATCACTTTCATCATCCATAATCCCATAATAAATTAATTCACCTTTATCTAATTTAAAAGAAGAGATTAACGAGCTGCCATTTGAAGATGCAATACTTAATCCATTTTTTAATACAACTTTATAATAATTACTTACACTTCCGAAATCTATATCTTTAGTAAATCTTGTAACTTGATCAACGTTTATAGTGCTGCCTTTCTCTTTTTCCAATATCTGCAAAGGCAATAATCCTTCAAAGTCTAAAAGTTCCATTCCAGGCCAAGCTGCAACTATAATGTTGCCTTTACCACTTTTAATTTTTTCACTGAGATCTTTAAAAGTACCAACCAATAAACTATTTTTATTTACTTTGTTTACTATGTAAACATCAAAATCTCCTGCTGGAATTACTGGAGGCTCAGCTGTAGTTAATTTTACTTTAGTTATAGAACTTAAAGCAGCTTTCAAAAATGGAGAAGGGTTACTACTTATTAACATTACTTTAATTTCATCACCATAAGGCTTAGTAATTACAATTTTATTATCTGTAACAAAGTCATCTTTATTTAAAATCTCAAAATTTATATCTCCCTCTGTCAAACTAAAGACATTAGGTTCTACACTTCCGGCTTTTACATTAAATGTTCTTAAATCATTTCCAACTTTTAAATTGACATTCTCATCATTATCATTATAATTTTTAACATAAACGTTTGCAGTATCGCTTGTTAACACCATATTTACTATTCCAATATTTTTTTTATTATCTTTCGCAGGCGTGATAAAATCAACAGGTATCCCTTTACCTTCTAATATCTTTTGTCCCAAACCTACAGGAACACCTTTACTAGATATTAAATCACTCAATACCACGACTCTTCCTTTAGCATTACTCAATAATTCAGCTGCTAAAATTATTGCAGAAGAAATATCAGATAAATCATCAGTAGCTTCCAATTTATCTAAATACTTTACAAGTTCGCTTCTCCCGACACCTTGCAGAACTAAAATTGGTCTTGATTTTATTAATACTAATGAATTTCTAGATGTTACCAATTCTTTTATTTTATCTTTAGCAATTTCAAATCTTGTTTTATCACCTTCAAGAACTTTTGAACTTGCACTTGCATCCAAAACAAAAACAATATTGCTTGAAACTGCATCTTTTTTTACAGTTAAAGCTGGTTGAACTAAACTAAAAGCCAATAAACTTAAAACTAATAATTGTATTAAGAATAATAAATCGTCATGAAAATGCCTTAATATTGACTCTGCTGTAGTAGACTTTTCTCTTGAAAAAAAGAACATTAAAGAAGGAACTTTTAAGTTTGCAGGTTTAGGTTTTATTAAATAGAAGATTATTAAAGGGATTAAAGATAAAAAAGCCCAAAATCCTAATGTATTTCCAAGCTGAAAGACCATAGAATAATTAAACTCAAGCCTCTTTATAACACTTTTTGTGTTAAGTTTTCATATCTCCTTCTCCCCAATGTATTTTTCTTCCATCAACTAAATGTTCGCATATAATACTAGTATCTGCATAGATCTTAAATCCGAAATTTAAAGCATCTTCACAAAAAAATACATCATCAACTCCAGGCTTATCTTCTTTCCATCTAAATTTAATTTTTTCCAAAACATTTCTATGTATTAATATACATCCAGTACCGCAGGAATGAATTTCAATTAAGTTACCAGACTCAATTACATCTTGCCTTACACTAACAAACAAATTAGGATCTTTCAAAGATTTAACTCTAATCAATGGTAATACTTTTTGTTCATATTTATTTGTCATAGGATTAAGTTTAGTAAATCTCCCATAATAAACACCGGTAGTAATATATTTTTCATGTTTTAATAACCTTTCAATTATATCTTTAGGAGGAATAGTATCTTGATCTAAACAAAATAAATAATCATAACCTTCCTTCAAAGCTTTTTCTTTAACTAAATTCCTAGAATCTGCTAATCTAACCTTAACACTTTCATTATAAGGAATTCTTAAAGTTCCGGGTAAATCTTTTTTAATTTTATTATAAAATTTATCATCTTTAGAATTATCAACGAAACAAATATCTAAATTAGGATAAGTTAAACTTTTTACAGCCTTAATAAATTGATCATAACAATAATCATGATGATCGCTTACAGGCCCACCAACTAAAACTTTAAAATTTCCCACTACATTTCTCCTCTACTTTTTATTTGTTCCCAAGTCCATAAACCTTCCATAATAATATGCTCACACTGTACATTTGTGTCTGCATAAATTTTATATCCTTTCTTTGTAGCATCTTTACAAAAAAATGTATCATCAAATGCTTCTTCCCCCTCGTATCTAAATTCTATTTCTTTTAAAATTTTTTTGCTTATTAATATACATCCAGTACCGCATATTTTTATTTCTAATAACTTTCCTGAAGTGGCTTCTTTTACACTTACAGGCTTCTGTAAATAATCTAATAAAAATTCATCATCTTTCTTGTCAGTTAAAAATTTATAAGCTTTAGGATTTATTTCTTTTATTTTATCTAAATTATTTTTAGCATAATCTAAATCTTCTTTAGTAAAAAATTTCCATATAACTGGAAGTTTAATTGTTCCACCATTAGATTTGTCAAAATAGTTATAGTAAATTCCAGTAACAATATCTTTATGATTAAAAATCAATTTTTCAATAAGATCAAAAGGAGGAATAACATCTTGATCTATGCATAATAAATAATCATAATCATTTTCTAAAATAATTTCCCTCATATAATTTCTGCATGCAACCAATTTATCTCTTACCTTCTTAAAAGAATAAAAATCCCACATAACTTTAGCCTTCTTAGTTTTAATACTTTTAAAATGTTTATCAGTTTTAGAATTATCAATTATTAAAATATCGTAATTTGGATAACTTAGATTTTCAATTCTTTTTATAAGATTCTCAGTAGCATACCCATGTTGTTCTGAAACTGGAATTCCTATAAGCACTTTTGGACATAACTTTTGCATATTGAAAGTAAATTAAAAGCTTTTATAAAATATACGCCGACGGCAGGATTTGAACCTACAAGCCTTTTCAGGCACCGGTTAGCTTGTTTAAACTTCAAGACCGGCGCTATACCGGATTAAGCGACGTCGGCTTAAGAATTTAGCAATTAATTATCTTTTTAAATGTTATTAAGCCAACATTATAGGTATTCCATCTTTAACTTCATAAGTTTTACGACATTTCTTATTAGTACAAACTATTTTATTATCTTTAAATTTAACATCACTTTTACAAACAGGACAAGCCAATATTTCAAGTAAATCTTTTGAAATCATTAAAACACTCCAATTAAGTTATAAGCAAATTTCTCAGCAGATTTAACTAAACCATCTGTATCTTTTCCCTCTACAACTATACAATCACCATCAGAATAAACTTTATTTTCATTTCCTAATTTAACAAGCACTACTCCTATAGTTTTATTCACTTTAGCATTTAAATTAACAGTAGAACAATCGACAACAGGCGCAATTGGTTCTCCAGCATGGAAACTTGTATAAGCACTTGTAACTCTAATTTGATATAATCCTGCATCTGTTTTTCCTAAAATAGTGATCATTGGTGCAACAATAACACTTACACTGCCGCTTGTTAAAGTAGTCAAATTAACATCTTTAGTAACATATAAATCTTGTAAACCTTTTGGTCTATTTAATTTATTTTCTAAACCTTCTTCTAAAGAGATATCTTTCAAATCTTGAGGTTTATTTCTAAATGCATAAACATATTCCTTACCATTAAAAACTACATGCGGCCTATAAAAAGTAACTACGCCTATTTGTTGAACATCAAATTTATATTCTGCATTTTTACCTTGATATGTGAAACTATGTGAACTTCTTGCTCTAATCACGAAAAAAGAAATAATTACTGCAAATATTACAATCCAGGCAATTAATAATTCTATTTTTCTCCTATTCATCATTTCTAAGCAATACCATAAACATTGTATATAAACCTATCTATAAGTTTTAACATATCTTCAGATTTACTTTCTAATATATAACAAGTATCCCAATAACCTTTAGTCTCATTTCCTAATTTAAGGTATATTGCATTCTCATTACAAGCATTCACCGGTAAATTCCCACAATTTTTTTCTTCAATACAAGCAGGATAAACTTTTATTCCATTTAAAGCCAATAAAGATCTTAACCTATTAACCTCATAATTATTTTCATCAAACTCTCCAGGTTTAAATATTATATATTCAAATTTATTCCCAAAAGTTAATTTCTCTAGATTAATATCTGTAACTTCATTTGGTGTATATCCGAAAGCAACTTGTTGCCCCTTATAATCTGTAATCCACCCCTTCCCATTATTTGTAAAAGTATAGCCATTATATTCGACTTTATTAGTATTTGTAGCATTATTATTCTTATTAAAAAAACCAAATGAAATCACTGAGCCAAACATCAGTACAATAATAATTAAGCCCCATAAAGCTTTATTTTTTAGAATATTTTGTTTAGGCTTCTCTTCAGCCTGATTATTAATATTATTTTTAGAATATTTTGTCTTTTTCATAGTAATTTAAAATTATAACTAGATTAAAAATGTTTCTTAAAAAAATTTAGGAATATAAATTAATAAAAAAAGAAAAAAGGTTTTAACCTTATTCTACAGTTATAGCTGCTACATCCATACTTGTACCTTTTACATTTACAGAGTCTGCAGTTAATTTGCTTGCTGCACTTAACTTTTCACGTAATTTAGTTGGATCTTTTAATAATACCGCTGCTCTAGCTGTATCATCTGCTTCCCAACCATATACAAGTAATGCCTTCTTAGTACCATTATCTTTTAGTACTAATGTAGCTGAACCAGGACCAGTTAAACCAGATTGAGCACCACATGCTGGGAAAGTTACTCCCAATAATGAAGCTGCAACCTTATTTACACAAGGACCACCAACTACTACTGCATTATACATACTTACATCTCCAACTTCTGTATCTTTTACTAAAACACTTGAAGTTTTTGTAGTTCCACCAACACCTGAAACAGGTTTTCCACCTATACCAGTTGTACTTAAGAAACCAGCTTTAGGCCTTGCAAAAGTCACGGTAGATTTAAAGTTTCTCCAATCAGCAGGAAGACCAAATTGAAGAACATCACCAGGTGAATTAGCATCTGGGTCTCTTATAACCATACCATCTAAAGTTCTTGTATCTTCTTGCCAGCTAGATATATCCTCTATAGTTCCATCTGCTGCTTTATAAGTAAGCTCATTTCCTACAACAGTGTCTGATTTACTACGTCCTAAATAAGTAAAGCCACCAGTAGATGTACTATTTTGGAACATCATAGCTAGGTCACCTGAGTTTAATACACTTGTAAAAAGATGTCTACTAGTTGTATTAAACGGATGCGTTGCACCATCACCAGCAACTAAACCGGGAGCAGCTGCATAAACTAAGTTAACATTAGTAGCGTTATTAGGATCGTCCACTACCAACAAAGCAGTACCTATATTTGCAGTTCCACTAAGTTGAAGAAGACTTGAAGATGCTTGTGGTGCTGCTTGATTATTATCCACCAATAAGTCTAACGCTACTGAAGTACTTCCATAGTCTAATGTCGCGAAGTCATTTAATATAGATAAACCTACTGCAGGAGTAAAGTTAGCAGATACAAATAATGCCTCTGATGAATCTTGTTTTCTTCTCCATACACCAACCATAGATGTATTCTGTGCAATGTACAATTCACTAGCTTTAGTACCACCTGCTACAAAACCTTGATTGCTTGTACCTTTCGCAGACAATGTAACAACACTCAGACCTGATTGATCTGCACTAGTTTGACCATCAATAGTTCTTAAATCTTTTTGATCACTAGCACTTACTTCATACCATCTGAAATTGTCGTCACTTTCATGCATTTTTTCAAATACCATACATACGTAGAAGTTAGGTAAACAAGAGTAATCTCCTACATAAGGTACGTGTTTAACTAATGCGTTGTCTGTCTCAGAGTAAGAATTAACATTTAAAGCATTCCTTACACCTATTGTAGGGTTTGTTCCAGTTAAGTTTCCTAATTGCCATACCCAAATTGGATTATCACTGTCTTCACCAATGTATCCATTTCCAGTATCATAAGTCTTTCTTGCATTGTAAGCTCCTTTAGTACCGCCAGATTGTTCAGTTCCTACAATTATTGTAGCTCTATCATCAGCTGTACCTTGTTCATCAAATACGTCTTCTACTCTTAATTGTATAGGTCTTGGACCAACACTATTAAAAGATAATGATGTATCTTGAGAAACTACTTCTCTCTGGCTTCCAGCAGGACCCGTAACAGTTATATCTGCTTTACCAGAACCAGTAGAAGTTGTGCCAGTCATTGTTACTGTGTAAGTTTGTCCAGCTAACATTACAGTCATACTTTCACCAGTACTTAAAACTGCTCTTTTACCAACTGATAAAGTTATAGTGTCTGCATCGTTTGTTGTTGATGCAGAACTTGTTGATTGAACTGTATTTTCTATAGAGATAGTTTCTCCCAAGAAATCAATTTGGAATGGTTCCAAAGTTGTTGAGTTAGAAACATAGTTTCCAGCTTTCAAGGATTTATCAAATACATAATAAAATCCAAGAGAATTTGCTGGTGTTACTAAAAATAAATTGCTCTTAAATTTCTCATTTCTATTTGAATCATATGTCAAACCAGTATTTAATTGAACAGTGTTAACAACGTTATTATTTCCGCCAAGTCTTACTTCTTCATGGAAATCATAGTTATCACTTGTGTCGTGCATTGAAATAGCTACACTAGAATCTTTCAAATAAGCTAAATCTTCATTTTCTAAAGTCTGACCAAAATTAGTTGTAGCGTTTAGTTTTTCAATAATTGGAACTTCTTTGCTTTGTGCATTTGAACCAGTTTCAAATAAATCGCCAATTGCTTGTGTTCCTAAACTTCCAACACCATATTGTACACCGCTTGTAGCAGTTGATGCAGTTGATGCAGTTGTAGTTGTTGCTGTAGTAACTACTGCACTACCGCCGGGTAAACCACTTAAAACATCTTGTGCTGCTGCATTATCAGATCCTAATGATCCATAAACAACAACAGTTTGACCTGCCATATTATTAAAACCTAATCCTGTAGGATAATCTCCTAAACCAGCTGCTAGTGCTCCGCTAACAGTAATTCCTACCATAGCTAAACTTGTGCCTATTGCAGCAACCTTTTTTAACGTCTTTCTTAATGCGAATTTTTCTTGCATATCTTAAACACCTCCAAGTGTTAATTATTATATTTTGTATGAGCCTTTGATTCAGACTCTTAATCCATGAAGCTAAAGTCCATTTATAAAGATATATATGCTAGAGTAACTAGATTATAGCTTCTTTCAATAAATACGAAGCCATTAAGGCCCATAAGTGCAAAATAAGCAATAACATCTGTAGCACAAGTCATCACTAAAAAATAACAATTTAGCATAATTTCAAATTTACTTGATAAACCTCATCGTTCTCTTTTGCAACCTTTATATCTACTTTAGTGCCAAATTTACAATCATTATTAATATACTTAGTATTTCCATTGTTCTCAACCCAAAATGAATACTTTTTCGGGTCTTTATAGCCAACTAAACCCATAATGGCCTTAGTTTCTAATTTCATATAGTTGCAAGCTTCCTTTTCACAGAAATTTAAGCCATTATAACAAGCAGTCAAACCATCACTAAAGGAGTATTTTCCATCACAAACATTAACATTTACAATAGAATTTAACAAATTTCCAGCATAACTAACTTCAACAACTGCATCTTTTTTAGGTGCTTGCTGTTCTAAAACATTCTTAACATAAAATAAAGCACCAATTACTAAAATTACTACTACAATAACTAATCCAATCATCTCTGTCTGGCCTTTTTTCATATATTATAGACCTCGACATACAATACACCTATACTAAATTTACCTTCGCTAGGAAAATATAATGAAATTGGAGTCTCCTTTCTAAATTTTGAAGTTACCTCATCTCTTTTAGGAACATTACTATAAACTTCCCACACTCCGCAATCTGTAAATTGTCCAGCTAAACACTTATTATTGTTTTTTTCTGGATAAACTTGTATTATTGTAATATTCATCAATCCTAGTCTATCTGTATAATACTTCTTTTTCTTTTGCACTGAAGATTGAAACGCACTTAATTTCAAGGTATCTATGGCATTTCTTTTAATTCCTGCTTCTGTATAAACAAATTCAGAAGTATCTGGCATAGTTAAAATTCTATTTCCTAATTGTTGTATTCTAAAATCTCTAGTAATTTGTTTTAAACTACTCTCTTGATATCTAAAAAATACAGTCATTCCTATTATTATTATAACTACAAATATGAAAACTGTTAATATTGTCTCTTGTATTTGTAATTGACCTTTCTTATTTAGTAAACCCATAAACAACCACTTTTTCCTTTATTTTGTTCTGCAATCTTATCTTTCATTGTATAATCTCCAGCTATTAAATTTCTTATTGAATCAGCTATTAAATTATAATTACAATCTGGATTCCTGTTTACTGCATTTAAGACATTAATCCTTTCTAAATAAATATTAGAAGTATCTTTTAGTTTAGTCAAAGCTTTATTCAAATTACATTGATAACTGTCAAGATTATCACTAAATATTGCACCATACATTAACTCTTGAGCATGGAATAGAACTGCATCTGCCCATCCATCTTCTTTATAGAAACTAACTTCATTCTTCTTCATATCAACATAAGCAAAACTAACTTGTACAACTTGTCCTTTTAAATTATTTACTTTACTTTCACTTGGTTCTTTACTTGTAAAAAACACAACTCTTGCATTTTCTTTTAATTTTAAATCTCCAATTTTGACTTTCTCAAGTCTCAATGCTGAACTCAATTCTAGTTTATCTAAAAAATCTTTTCCATCATTAGTATCATAAATCAAATAATAATTTTTAAGTGTATCTGACAAATAAATTAAATTAGTTACATGAAAAGGAAATCTCCAGGGCACTAGCCACATATCTAAAGCATTTACATTTTGCTGGTCTTCCATGAAAACAATTTCATCTTTCAATTCATAATTAGCATACTCGCCATTATTAATAAAAATACTTGCTTTATTATCTAAACATTGATAATTTAACTTTAATTTATAACCCCACCTTAATCCTTCTCCGGGAGTATTAGCATCTAAACTGGTTG
>CAYNBR010000002.1:28542-41263 GCA_964395935.1 Candidatus Woesearchaeota archaeon | reverse complement strand
ATCCAATTGTCTTTCTTAATTAATTCTAAAATATCTTTTTCATTTGATAATTTATTCATAATTATAGAACATTTGCAATAAATAAAAATCTTTCTTATTATGAAAAAACAATTTTCTATCTTATTTGTAATTCTTCTTTTAGTCTTGCCTATCTCTTTAGCCGATTCTTCAGATAGTAGTCAGGATTCTAGTTGTTCTTTCTTTTCTCCTTTATCTTGTCTTGGTGATACTGCTAGGATTATTACTTATAGTACTGGTTTGGCTGCTCAGCCTTTTCTTCATTATATTGAGAAGTTAATGGTTACTAAGCCTAATACTGAAATTTTTAATAGTGTCTGGCTTTCTATTACTGGAATTATTGGTATTTTTTATGTTTTCTTTTTGTAAAAGAAAATTTTGTAATTTTAGTAAGTTTTCTTTAAGGTTTTTATTAAATCTTATTATAGTAGAAAACTCTAAATCCTAAAAGTGGAATGCTCTTAGATAAGGGAATAATTTTAGATTTTTCTGGGTGTAATCCTATTTTTCGGTTTTTAAATCAGAACTCCGGACAGAGCCGAAAAAACAGTACTAAAACGAAAGGTATATAAACTAGAGTTGATACGTTTAAATTAAAATGGAAACGTTTAAACTAAAGTTGAGTAAACTTCAGTTAGAAATATTCAGATTATTATGCGTGAAAACTGGAGAAAAACTTAATCAAAGCATGGTAGCTAAACTCTTAGGAATCTCATCAACAGGGATAGCAAAATCACTACCATTATTAGAAAAAGAGAATTTAATACACATAAAAAAAGACCAAAAAATGAATTTAACAATAATAGAATTAAATAGAGATAATAAAAGAACTATTCAGTTAAAAAGAGTTGAAAACCTAAAAATGTTGTATGAATCAGAAGCAGTAGATTTTATAGAAGAAAATAATCCTGGCGGGACAATAGTATTATTCGGAAGTTATGGAAGAGGAGAAGACACCATAAAATCTGACATAGATATAGCTATAATAGGAAGAAAAGAAAGAAAACTAAATTTAGGAGTTTACAAAAAAAAATTAGAAAAACCTATAAACATAAATTATTATGACTCATTAAATGATATAAATAAAGAATTAAAAGAGAACATATGCAATGGGATAGTGTTAAGTGGAGGGATTGAATTTTGATAAAAACATTTGAAGAATATATCACAGAAGGAATAGTTAAGAAAGGTTATGCAGATAAATCGAGAGCTAGAGCATTGTTAAAAGAAGCAGAAACCTCACACCAAATACTAAAAGTTTATATAGAAAAAATTGGAATGAATGATACAAACGCTAACCACATAATAAAAAATGCCTATGATATAATAATGGAACTTATTAGATCAAGAATGCTAAGTGATGGTTATAGTTCGGTAGGAAAAGGAGCTCACGAAGCAGAAGTTGCATACCTAAGAAAAATGGGATTCAAAGAAGAAGAAATAGAATTCGCAGACAAACTAAGATATTTCAGGAACGGAATAATCTATTACGGAAGAAATTATGATAAACAATACGCAGAAAAAATAATTAAGTTCATAGACAAAATATATCCAAAACTAGAAAACAATAAATAATATAAATAAGTTCAACTATAAAAGATTAGCTTGAGTTAAAAAATCAGACAAGGCAATACAAAATTGCATTCTAAACGAAAACTCGTCCACGCTCGGGGCGTTTAACCCTTATTCAAATAAATTAACCTATAGAAAAGTTTAATAATGGAATATTATCAATATTATTATGAAAAGGAGTGTGATTTTAGCGTTAGTTCTACTAAGTTTAACTGCATGCACAAATAATCAATATAAATCTTATAAAGAATACCAAAATAATATAAATTATTCTTGTACCCAAGATCAAGATTGTGTAAATAAAGATATAAGAAATTGCTGCGGTTATTTTCCAAAATGTGTAAATAAAAATTTTGAACCAAATCATGAATTAGTATCATCTTTATGTCAATCAGAAAAAACATTCTCGGTATGTGGTTTTGAAGAAATAAGTTCTTGTGTGTGCAGCAATAATAAATGCGAGGCTAAACAATGAAAAAGTTAGCAATTTTAGTATTATTTTTAATAGTTTTCTCATATTCCGCTTTAGCATTAAAAATAGATTTAGATATTCAAAATAAATTAAGCAGTGATAAAAAAGTAGATATAATAGTTTTCACAGAAGATAAAGCAAATTCCTTAGGAATACAAGAAGACTTGCCAGCATTAGAAAAAAGATTTAACCATAAGAACTGGTTCGCAGCTAAAGTAACACAAGATGAATTTGAAAAATTAAAAAGCAGCAATAGTGTAAAATCAATTTTCCTTGATAAAAATTACCGCGTAAATTTGCAAGAAGCAAGGCCGATAATAAATGCATCTATTGCAGTTACGAAACAGATAAATAACTTAAATTTAACTGGAAAAGGAACAACAGTATGCGTTATAGACACAGGTATAAATTATTCTCATTCAGACCTTGGAGGGTGTAGTTCAACAACTTTTGGAAATAGAAAATGTACTAAAACAATAGACGGCTATGATTTTTACAATAACGATAATGATCCGTATGATGATCAAGGCCACGGTACTCACGTAGCCGGAATTATAGCAGCAAATGGAACTGGAATTTATGGGGTAGCACCAGATGCACAGATAGTTAGTATAAAAGTTTGCGATAATACTGGAAATTTATGCAGCGCATCAGCAATTTTATCTGGGATAGATTATTGCGTTCAAAATAAAACAGCATTAAATATTACAGCTATAAGTATAAGTATTGGCAGTGATACATTATATTCAAATTACTGTGATTCACAATCTTCATTCACAAGTACAGTTAATGATGCTATTGCTAAAAATATAACTGTAATTGCTTCTTCAGGTAATGCTGGCAGCACTTCTGGAATTTCAGATCCTTCTTGTATTCAAAATGTAACAGCAGTAGGGGCTAGTTACGATTTCGTTGGAAGCTACTCTGGCTCATGCACAGATTCAAGTGTTATAATTGATAAAGTAGCATGTTTTAGTAATAGAAATAGTATAACAGATTTATTAGCTCCTGGAGCAGTAATAAATTCAACAGATTTCAATGGATTATATTCACAAAAATCTGGAACAAGTGCTTCAGCACCTTTAGTATCTGGAGCAGTATTATTATTACAAAACTATAAGAAAAATGAATCTGGATTTGAGTTAAATCCTTTAGACATTCTTGAAGCTTTAAGATCATCTGGTAAAAATATAACTGACAATGGTTTAGCATTCCCTAGAATAGATATTGTAAAAGCCTTAGGGAGGATAGACAATAAAATCCCTTCTGTATCAATAAGTTCTATAAACAATGGAAGTTTATATAATTCATCAGCAATATCTCTAAATTACACAGCAATAGACACAAATTTAGATAGCTGTTTCTACAGTTTAAATGGAAACACAAATGTAACAATCTCAAATTGCCAAAACACGACAATTTCCCCTTCAAATTTAACAAATACTTTAAAATTCTATGTAAACGATAGTAAAAATAATTTAAATATTACTTCAATAACTTTCGACGTAGATCAAGTCTCAACAACTTTAATTTCTCCAGTGAATAATGCAACTTTAGTAGATAATTCTGCAGACTTTTCTTGTACATCTCAAGTAGGCTCAACTAAAAGTTTATATAATGTAACAATATACTTTAACTTTACTGGAAGTTTCTTAGCAAATCAAACTAAAACAACAACTGGAAATCTAAACACAACAACATTTACAGCAAATAATTTACCAGATGGCACTTACAAATGGAATTGTTTATCTCTAGCAAACAGCACAGTAAGCTCATCATTTGCTTCTGAGAATTACACAGTAAATATTCAAGCCAATTCACCAGTAATTAGTTCAGTAACAAATTCAACTATAAACTCAAACAGTATAACAATTTCTTGGACTACAGATGAATCATCTAACTCAACTGTAAACTATGGAACAACAGTTGCAATGACTTCAAAATCAGACAACAACACATTTTCTACATTACATTCAGTTTACATTAGTAGCTTAACTTCGAATAGCCCATATTTCTATAATGTAACATCATGTGACTCATATGGAAACTGTGCATCTTCTTCACAATCAACATTCATAACTTTAATACCAGATACAACTGCTCCAGTAATAAGTTCACTTACATCATCAAGCATTGACTCAACATCCGCGATTATTTCTTGGACTACAGATGAATCATCTAACTCAACTGTTTATTATGGTACAAGTAAAGCAACAACACTAACTTCTTCAAATACAACAACTGTAACATCCCACTCAACAAAACTATCTAATCTAGCATCTGCGACATTATACTATTACAATGCAACAAACTGTGATGCTTCTTCAAATTGTGTAACATCTTCACAATTAAACTTCACAACATTAAATACTACAACAAATTCATCTTCAAGTTCGAGTTCGAGTTCTTCTAGTTCTGGAGGAGGCTCTGGAGGTAGTGCAAATACTCCAACAACAGATAATACAGAAGATACAAATGCAGTATTCTCAAATGATACAACTCCAACTAAAACTCAAACCAGTTTAACATCAGACCAAGGTTTAAGTGTTCAAGAATTAAATAGTTCAAAAAAAGAGAATAGTGGTCTAACCAATTTCCTAGGAAATAGTGTAAAAACTTTCAAAGATTTAAATTTTATAGGTTTACCACTAGACACAATTAATAAAATGGTTTCATTTGTATTTGGAAATGTAATAGTTTTAGTATCTTTAGCTTCTATAATCCTATTAGGTAGTGGATTTTTTGTATACAGAAAAAAGAATTATTTAGAACTTATAAAATCAAAAATGCATCAAGATAAATTAGTAGATCATTATCATGGTTCAAATGATGATCCTAAGAATGAAAAACTATAATTTTATTTCTTCAAATAAGACCAGCCAACTAATCTCCATCTGGTTCCTATTCTCCTGGATATAGCAATCTTAGAATTCTCTTCTGCACAAATAGGTCTTTTTAGTTTAATAAAAACTTTATTTTTTTCTAAATTAGTTACAAATCCAGCAGTAGTTGAAGAATTAACATTCAACATTAAAGGTTCACCTTTTTTAATAGCTATAACTACTAAATCTTCCTTGCTTCCAACAACCCTATTCAATAGTTTAGGTTCTAATTTTAATTCATAATAAATTCCAGGTAATTTGCCAGGTTTACCAACCAAATTTCCAGTTAATTGATCAGATTTTACAATGGCAGGATCTAATGAAGTTTGTAAAGCAATAGAACCTCCAGGGATAACCTTCCCAACAGAAGTACTAGAAGTAACTAAAGATAAAACACTAGTAACTATAGGCACCCATTTTTCAATTCCCCCTTCTGTAACTGCTCTTCCAGGTGAAATTTCAATTTTGTCTCCAACTTTAATTTCCCCTTGTTTTAATGATCCACCTAAAACTCCCCCATATAATTCACTTATCTTACTTCCAGGCTTATTTATATCAAAACTTCTAGCAACAAACATAAAAGTATCTTTACTAGAATCTGTCTCAGGTGTTTTAACATTTTCTTCTATAGCTTCAACAACATAATTAATATTTACATCATGTTTTGCAGAAACAGGAATTATTGGCGCATTCTCAGCTATAGTTCCTTTAACAAATTCTTTTATCTGTTTATAACTTAATAAAGCTTGTTCTCTAGTAACTAAATCGATTTTATTATGTATGATTATAATATTTTTTATACCTATAATTTCTAAAGCTGCTAAATGTTCTCTTGTTTGTGGTTGTGGGCATTCTTCATTAGCAGCTATTAACAATAAAGCACCATTCATTATTGCTGCACCTGAAAGCATAGTTGCCATTAAAGTTTCATGTCCAGGCGCATCTACAAAACTAACTACTCTTTTCAATAGGGCTTTATCACAGCAAGGTTTAATATTGTAATAACCATGTTCTTTGCAATAGTAAAAAGGAACATCTGCATAACCTAATTTAATAGTAATTCCTCTCTTAACTTCTTCAGAATGAGTATCAGTCCACTTTCCACTTAAAGATTTTAAAATAGTTGTCTTACCTGTATCGACGTGGCCTACGATCCCAACATTAACTTCAGGTTGCTTAAATTCTTCTTTACCTTTCTTCAATATTTCCTCCATAAAACTATATTTTGAACTCCTAGTAACTTTTTAAAACTTGCCATTAAGATAAAACTTAAATAGCAATTATATTCTTTATTACATATGTCATTAAAAGAGTTTTTCTATCCGAAATCAATAGCAATAGTTGGTGCTTCTAATAAGATAGGAAAAGTAGGAACAACATTAGTAAATAAATTAAACTTCTTTTCAGGCAAAATATTCTATGTAAATGCAGAAGGTTATGAAATTAATAATAAATCATCATATAAAAACTTAAGGCTAATAAAAGAATCGATAGATTTAGTAATAATAGCTATTCCTTCTATTTTTGTAAATTCAATTTTAGAAGATTGCAAACATAAAAAAGTAAAAAATGTAATAATTATCTCATCTGGTTTCGCAGATATAGGGAGAAAAGATTTAGAAGAATTAATTTTAAAAACTTCTAAATCTGGCAACATTAGAATTCTAGGCCCGAATAATTTTGGTTTAGTAAATACACATTACAATTTAGATTGCACATTTTCAAGTTTATCTCCATCAAAGGGTGCTGTAGCATTTGCTTCACAATCTGGAGCTTTATGGTCTTTCATAGCAGACTATAGTAGAAATAATAATTTAGGCTTCTCAAAATTTATTAGTTTGGGAGACATGTTAGACATAGAGTTCAATGAAACTTTAGAATACTTATCTAATGATAAAGACACGAAAGTAATTATGTTATATATTGAAACTTTAAGAAATGGAAAATTATTTATGAACTTAATTAAAAAATGTAAAAAACCAGTTATAGTTCTTAAAGCTGGAAAAACTGAAAAAGGCAAAACTGCTGCCCATTCTCATACTGGTTCATTAGCTGGTTCTTATGATGTCTTCAAAGCTGCCTGTAAACAATCTGGTGCCTATTTTACAGAGACTTTAACAGAAGCATTAGACTTAGCTAAATTTTTATCTATGCAATTAAAACCTAAAGGAAAGAAAACTTTAGTAATAACAAATGCTGGTGGTCCTGGAGTTTTATTAACAGATCTATTAATAGAAAATAATTTAGAATTAGTTAAATTGCCTTCAGATTTAAAATTCAATTTAAGTTCTTGGTCTCACAATAATCCAATTGATGTTTTAGGAGACGCAACTTCTAAAAGATATAAAGAAGTATTTTCAAAATTATTAACTAAAAAATTTTATGATAATGTTTTAATAATATTAACGCCCCAAGACATGACTGATTCTTATCCAATAACTCAAGAAATTATTAGTTTTTATAAACAATCTAAATCGACAGTAATTTGTTTATTATTAGGAGAAGAAAGTTTTAGAAAATCTATCTGGTTACTAGAAGATTATCAAATTCCTTGTTTTCGAGAATTAGAAAGAGCTGCTAAATTATTAGGAAATTTAAATAGAAAATAACAATTCCTATACACAAATGTTTATTAATCAAATCTCTTCTAAAATGATATGGATTTAGTTTCTAGATTTGGGGGTTTAGGCAAAGTAAGGGTTACAGACAAAGAAAGAAAATCAATAGAAAAACTTACCGAGATTGCTAAAAAAGATTTTCTAGCGCGACAACTTGTACACCAAGATTATAAAGAAGAATTCTTAGAAACAATGAAAGAATTATTTCCAGAAGTTAATCCAAGAAAAGAAGAAGTAACTTTAGATCTCGACAAAGGTACAAGAAAAGGTTACTGGTGTTATTTGCAGGAAAATATAACTTACGAAGGCTCAGGAAGAGGAAATCAACTATCAATTTTAGTAGAAGAACCTAAACCGCAAGGAAAAAGAAGATTCATAGAGGGGATAATAATCATAAGGCCAGTAGAAAGAGACTCAGATCACATTTTCTTTATGACTGCAGAAGTTAATAAACTAGAAGATAGGATGTATGATGATATTGTCAAAATTTTAGGCCAAGGTAATAATCCTATAATAAAAGGAAAGCGAGATTACAAAACACATCTAGGAGATTCAATAGCATATCAAGGAATAGCTGAAGTTCCATTTTTAAGAGATGTAATAAGGTTATACAAAAGAGCTGAAGAAATATTAGATAATATAGATCCTTCATTAGGAATAAACAGATCAGACTTATCAAAATTAAGAGCAGATTCACATAGTCAAAATATAGAACTTGCTAGAATAAGTAGAGATGCCTATCATGCACATTTAGCAAGAATTTTAATGAACGCTCAAGTTCCTCAAGCTCAAGAAAAATAATACTATTCAAAAACAATTCTAGCATCAACAATCTTACAATTAATCTCATTAGCAACTAAAGGATTCAAATCTAATTCAGAAATTTTAGGATGTTTCTCAACAAGCTTAGAAACTTTCATAATAACTTCAACAACATGATTTAAATTAACTTTCTCCCCTCTATACCCTTTAAGAATTTCATAACCTTTAAGCTCTTTTAACATTTCAAAAGCATCTTTTCTATTTATTGGTAATACGCGTAAACTAGTATCTTTTATAACTTCAGCAAATATTCCTCCTAAACCAACTAAAATAACATGGCCGAAAGTTAAATCTTTCTTAACACCAATTATAATATATTTCCCATTAACAAATTTTTGAACTAATATTCCTTCTTTCTTAATTTTCATAGAACTTAAGTTCATATATTCTCTAAAGAAATTTTCTTCATTTATATTGATTCTTACAGCATTTACATCAGATTTATGCAATAAATTATCAGAAGCAATTTTTAATACAACTGGGAATTTAATTCTATGCGCATAATTCAAAGCATCTTTACTATTAGTAAATAATCTTCTATTAACAATAGGAAACCCTTCTTTTTCTAAAAATTCTTCAGCTTTATATTCTGTATATATCTGCATTATAAATCTTTTAATTTGTTTTCAATTGCAGCCAATTCAGCTTTTAATCTATCTATATCTGAAACTTCTTTTAATTTAACTTCTTCAACATGAACCTTTAATTTTTCTTGTCTTTCAATTGGTAATTTAGGCAGATCTTTTTCAACTAAATTTTTTTGTAAACTTTCAATCTCTTTACCTATACTTTTCAGTTCCCAAATCAAAGCTAATTCACTGCTTCTAAGAACATTTAAACTTTCAGCATCTTGTATTATTTTAGTAACATCAATTGCAGTTTTTAAAATCTCTTTCCTTATAGAAGTAGGTTTATTTAATCTGACATGAACAACTTGTTCATCATTAACTTTATGTTTAGTATTCATAAACTAAACCTCAAATAAACTTTTATCTATAGCAAGTAATTTTTCTTTAACTGAATTTAAATCTGCCTTCCACTGTTCAATCTTCTTTTCTTCTTCCTCTCTTACACTGTCTAATTCTTTCAATAATCCTTCAGCATCATCTATTTTAGATTTTAATAACTCTAAATGTTTTAAAGCATCTTTATATTGGTCTATTTTAATAAATAAGGGCTTTTCATCATCAAAAGAAGGAATTCTATCACTAAAAATTTCATCCATTTTAGGAGCCAATTTAGGCCTTATCATTGGCTTTCTTTCAGGTATATCAAAATTATCATCATCTCTAGAAACTTCATTCTTAATATCTGCTATAGAAGGCTCATATCCAACCTCTTCTTCTTGATCCATATTATCTGGGATATCTGGGAAATCAGGCATAACAGGCCTAGAAGCCATGTCTTCTTCGTTATCAGAAGCCAATTGCACCTTTTTTTTACTGCTAAATAGACCCATAATAGACTTAATTAACAGCTTTGTCTTAAAAACTTTTTTGATTATTGGAGTGTAGTAAATTTTCCCTAAATAAGAAGCTTTATAAAGCTTTTTTCCCAAAATTGATATTGGCCAAATATGATAACAGAGAAAGCAATAGAAGAAATGATAACAGAAATTGCTAGTTTGGAAGCTATTCTAGTATATAAAATGCTTAAAGATAAGCCAAACTTAAACGAATTTATTATAGTTGACAAATTAAAGATAACAATTAACCAATTAAGAAACATTATGTATAAATTTGAAAAGCATAATTTAATTTCATCTACAAGAAAAAAAGACAGAAAAAAAGGTTGGTATATCTATTTCTTCACATTCAATCCAAGACAAGCAGATGATGTGGTATTACAATTAAAAAGGGAGAAAATTAAAATTTTAGAAAAACAAATGGAAAGAGAAACTAGCCATGAGTTCTATGCCTGCCCAAATAAAGACATAAGATTAACATTAGAAAATGCAATGGAACATAATTTTACATGTACAGAATGTGGCCAGTTATTAGTTCCTGAAGATCAAAAAAAGAATATTGCTAGAATCCAAGAATTTATCTCAAAAGTTAAAAATGATTTAGCAGAATTAGAAAAACCTGCTCCTGAAAAGCCAAAGAAGATAGAAGTTAAGAAAAAACATAAAGTTATGAAAAAAATTGAAATAAGACACAAACCCAAGAAAAAATAATTCTAAAACTTAACAAATTTCTTTAATACTTTAAGAATTCTGCTTCTATTTCTTTCATTGCAATAAAATACAAGACTTATGTACTCTTTAAAAAAGATTATCAATAATTCTATATCTTTCTATAGTTTGATCAAACTTCTCAATAGAATCTTTAAAGACCTCTTCATCCTCAATTCCAATATCAAAAAGAAAATTTGGCAAGTTATCTAAAAATTCTTGAGATTTCTCTATATCTATATGATTATAATTCTCATTATTTCCAAGACCTTTTAATTTAAGCATAAAAGAAATAAGAATTTAAAATATTTAAAGCTTTAGAAAAAGAAACGCCCATAAACATTATAGCCATCTAAAGGGGGTATTGGTAAAATATTAAATATAAACAACCACTTATTTACCTCTTTAGTATAAACCCAAAATAAAGCTTGTCTTCTAGATAAATTCTTTCCGTATTTAATAATTAAACTTGCAATTAGAAATAATAATCCATTTAACAAAGGCCCAGCTAAAGCTATTAAAGATCCTTGAAATGGGGTAGCACCTAAAGTAGTTACATATCCTGGAGCCAACATCATAAATCCACTTCCCAGTAATTTTAATATCACCCCGATTGCTAAACCAAAGGGCCATACTTGAAAATAAGAAGTTAATCCAAAAGCTAATCCTATAAACTTATGTGCCATTTCATGTAAAATTACACCAGGGGCAGAAACTAAGATACTAAATTTTAATTGTTCCCAATCAAATTTTTTTAAAGAAAGTATATTTTTCTCAGTTTTAATAAATGCAGTAAAGATATATCCAACTACTAAAGTGGCGATAAGAATATTTATTGCTTCTATGAAGCTAAATATCATTCTTAATCTTCAAACCCTAGTAATACAAACACCAATCCAACTAGGAATACTAAGATTGGTACGCCACCTTTTAACAAGGTTAAGAAACTTCCTAACCACCATGCAACTACTGCATATACGCTTGCTACTAAAAGTAACAAACCGAAAACCATTTTTAAAAATCCGCTTGCTTTCATATCTTTAAACGCATTAAACTTCTTTATAAATATTATGTAATAAGAAAATCTAGTATTAAACACAAATATTTTACATTTTTATTGAAAAATTTATCTAAATTTCTAAGAAAGCCTTATTAAGTTTGATTAATAAATAATATTATGAAATTTAATCTAGACAAAAAAATGTTGCTTTTCTTCGCTGGAATAGTTGTAATAACTTTTGGCATAACTAATATTGCAAATCATCAATTTGTGGCCATACTTGCAATGTTCATAGGAGCCTATCTAGCTATAAAGGGTTTAGAATGAAAAATCAAAAAATAGAAAAGAATATTCTAGATCTAAAACACCAAGTAAATTTAGCAAAAGCAGTTACATTCTTAGGACTAGCAATAAGTTCTTGGACAGCACTATTCTTCGGCATAAAACAGTTCTATCATGAGACATTGGTTATATTTTTCATAGCTACATTTATCGCATTTCTTCTACTCTTTTCTGCATTCAAATTCTTTAAAAATTGTGAAAGAATACATGAAGAAGTTAAAAATTTAGAAAATTAATTTAACAATAAGTTTTAAATAGCCTACCTTAATCCTCAATTCTAATGGGCTTATACAAATACCTAAAAACATTGAATAGAACTAAACCTAAAGACTGGATAAAAATGCACAGAGACAGGTTAATAACTTGGAGAACTGAAACAGCAGTTGCAAGAGTAGATGTTCCAACAAATTTATTAGATGCTAGAAGATTAGGTTACAAATCAAAGCCAGGCTACATTCTAGTTAGAGTAAGAGTTCCTAGAGGCGGTAAACAAAGACCTATGATAGTAAAGGGTAGAAGATCAAGAAACTTTGGTCAAAGAATGGTTATGAGTAAAGGTTACCAATGGGTTGCAGAACAAAGAGCAGCTAAACAATTCCAAAATTTAGAAGTTTTAAATTCTTATAATGTTGGAAAAGATGGTATACATTATTGGTATGAAGTTATTCTATTAGATCCAAAACATCCTGCAGTTTCTAAAGATCCGCATACAAAATGGATTTCTTCAAATAAACACACAGGAAGAGTATACAGAGGGTTGACTTCTGCTGCTAAGAAAGCACGTGGTATGTCTGCTAGAGGAAAAGGCAGAGAAAAAGTTCA
>CAYNBR010000002.1:0-28442 GCA_964395935.1 Candidatus Woesearchaeota archaeon | reverse complement strand
CATAAATAATTCAAAAATCATTTTCCAGCTAACTTAACATCTCCAGCTTTAATTGTCTTTCTTCCAGAATGTAATGCAATATCAACAGCTTTTCTTCCTATAGTTTCACCATAATTTTCTAAAGCTTCTTTCATAGCTTGTTTAGCATCTTCACTAACTCTAGGAGCACCACATTTTTTCAATAATTTTTCCATTGCTGCTAAAGGCAGAATCTTCTCTTCAACCATAAAATAAATATTACTATTACTGTATTATAAAACTATCGTAAAAAGAAAGTCATTTATATATGCTTAAGTACTTAAGTACTTATGGGAGAAATAAAAATAAAAATCGCAGATGGGTTAGAAAACGAATTTAGAGAGAATGCTATGAAAGAATTTGGCTACGGTAAGGGCTCAATTAGCAACGCTGCTGCAATGGCAATCAAAGAATGGGTTAATAAAAAGCCTAAAGTTACACATATTAATAATCCAGTTCAAGCTATAAGGGGAATGTTAAAAAATATCAAAAAATCATCTATTGACTTACAGCATGAGACAGGTGAAATAAGAGGCCAAAAATATGCTGATAGACTCAAATATTTTTCTTGAAGTATTATTAGACAAAAAAAAAGCCGACGAATGTATTAGATTTCTTGAGAGTGTAGCATCTAGAGAAAAAATTGCTTATCTATCCACATTCACCATAGATAGTATAATTATAATTATGGAAAATAACAAACTAGGGATTGAAAAGATAAAAATTTTTATTAATTCTTTATTAAATTATAATGGTTTGAAGATATATAGTCCAACAGTCAGTGATAGAATAAATGCTATTGAATATATAAATGAGGATTTAGATTTCGAAGACTCTTTAACTTTACAATGTGCATTATCAACTAATCAAAAAGAAATATTAAGTTTTGATAAAGATTTTGATAAGACCAAAGCAATAAAAAGAGTAACACCTGATAAGCTATAATTTAAATTTCTTAAAATTAAACCTTCCCTTATTCAAAAAGGACAATAAAAATGCAATTAAAATTATAACAATTATCAAAGCAAGAACTATAGACAATAACCAAAATATAAGAAATGCAACTACAAATACTCCTAAGGCCATCAAAGTTCTATTTAGCAATGAAATTTTAGGACTTAATTTAAAAAATACAATCACACCTACTAAAATTGCTAAGTAATATATCAGAGTACTAAATAAACCCATAAACAAGCTTTATAAGTAATAGTATTTTAATTTTTCGTATGCTTACAAAAGAAGAAATAGAAGAAATTAACCAGTTTATTTCAAATTCAGCAAACCCATTATTCCTATTTGATAATGATCCTGATGGAATTTGTGCTTATTTAATTTTAAAAAAACATTATAAGAAAGGAAGAGGCATAACCATTAAATCTTATCCAGCATTAAATAATTCCTATCTTCCAATAGTAGAAAGATATAATCCAGATTTATTAGTAGTTCTAGATAAGGCAGAAATAGATCAAGAATTTTTAGATAAAGCACCTTGCACAACTATCTGGCTGGATCATCATGAATTGAAAAAAAGAAATAAAGTTTCTTACTACAATCCATTAAAGCACGATCCTAAAGATAATAGGCCAACAACAGCTTTAGCTTATGCGGTTGCAAAAGAAAATTTATGGATAGCAATGCTAGGTTGTGTATTTGACTACTACATCCCAGAATTTATAGAAGATTTCATGAAAGAATATCCAGATTTAATTGAAAAAGTACCAAAAGATCCGGGTGAAATAATTTACAAATCAAAATTTGGAAAACTAGTAAAAATATTTTCTTTAAACATGAAAGGTAAAGCTAGTTTAGTAAAAGATTCAATGAAAACAATAGAAAAAATAACTTCACCATATGAAATTTTAAATCAAACAACATCTTGGGGAAAATTCCTTTACAGAAGAGCTGAGAAGCTGGAGAAGGAATATAATAATTTATTAGAAGAAGCAAAAAAAGAAGTTACAAAAGAGAAGTTTTTAATATTCATTTACACTCAAAAAAAAACAAGTTTTACTTCAGATTTGGCAGGAGAATTAATATACCTACATCCAAATAAGATAATAGTAATAGGTAGAGAAAAAGAAGATTCAATAATTATGAGTCTAAGAACAAAAAATGTAAATATATCAGAAATATTAAAAAAGTCATTAGTTGGAATAAATGGTTATGGCGGCGGTCACGCTTATGCTTGTGGCGCATCTGTAAAAAAAGAGGATTATGATAGATTTATAGAAAATCTAAAAAAAGAATTAAAATGAAAAGAAGAGCAATATTAATTTTAAGTATATTTCTTTTAATAATTAGCTCTTCATTTGCAGAAAGAATAAATGATTACAATGATAAAACTTTTCTAGACATGAGTTTCAATATTAAAGGAAGTTTTAAATTAGTAAAACAAAGTTCTAGTGCAAGTATATCTGAATTAAACACAAACTTAAGTTTCGTACCAAAAAATAAAATCAATCAAGACATTTCAAATATTAAAACTTATTCAACACCGCAAAGCACAATAACTCAAAACGAAAATAATATTGGTTATACTTGGCAGAATCCTGCAATAACAAATTATGAAATTGCACTTGATTCTTCTGTTAAAGTAAGAAATTCATTGGTGATAATAAATGAAAAAGTAAATTTCCCTCTAGAAAATGTAGATAGTTATTATATTAATCCTACAGAATATATAGATATAAATGAGGACATTAGAAAACAAGCCCAGCAATTGGCAGAAGGAGAAGATGATTTATACAAGGTATCTTTCAAAGTAGCGGACTGGGTACAAAAGAATATCGCTTATAATTTAACAACATTAACTGCAGATGTAGTAGAAAAATCAAGCTGGGTAATGAAAAATAGACAAGGAGTATGTGACGAATTAACAAATTTATTTATTTCAATGATGCGTTCATTAGGTGTTCCAGCAAGATTCGTTTCAGGCATGGCTTACACAAATACCGTTTATGACTGGGGCCCGCATGCTTGGGCTGAAGTTTATTTCCCAAATAAAGGGTGGGTTCCATTTGATGTAACGTATGTAGAGTATGGTTGGATAGATCCATCACACATTAAAATAAGAGAAAGTATTGATTCAGGTGAACCTGCAATAAAATATACCTGGAGAGCTAGCGATGTAAATTTCTTACCTTCAAAGTTAGACGTAAAGGCTTCATTAGTAAGTGCAGGGAATACAATAAGTAAACAAATAGACTTGAAAGTAAACCCTTTAGTAAATAATGTTGGTCCTGGAAGTTATGTACCGATTGAAATCGAATTAAAAAATAATAACGCTTATTATTTTCCTTTAACTTTAACTGTTCTAAAAGGACCACATTTAACAGAAAAGAATTTTAAAACTGTTTTATTAAGACCTGAGGAAACAAAAAGAATAACTTGGATAGCCAAAATACCTTCAGATTTAGAAGAAAATTATATTTACAAATCGACTATAGAAATAGAAGATCATATGCACAACAAAGTTTCATCTCAAATAACATATGGAAATAATCTAAAAATATTTTCATTAGATGATGCAAAAGCCTTAGCAAAAGATTCAGCTATAGAAGATACAAAAATAATTTCTGCAAAACTTGAAGTATCTTGTAGTACAAAAAAAACAGCTTACTTTTATGAAGAATTATCTATAAATTGCGACGTAAAAAATAAAGGAAATACATTGCTTGAAAATTTAAGAGCATGCATGGACCAAGATTGTAAAAACATTGCACAATTAGGGATAGCCGATATAAAAACAATAACATTTACAGAAAGAAATTTAGAAAAAGGAATGCAGAATTTTGAAATAATAGTTTCAAATGATGAAGCTAAAGCCTCTGATGTTGTAAGAACTGAAATATTATCTTCCCCAGAATTAGACATAGCTAGTGTTATTTACAATACAAAACCAAATTATAATGATAAAGACAAATTAGAAATAACTTTGACATTAAAAGCAAAAGTAAAAGAATTAAATGTGTTCGTAGATGGCAATGCAGTATTGAATGCATCTTCATTAGAAACTCCAAAGAAACTAATAGTTATAACAGATGCAGCAGGATTTGCTAAAAAAGATAAATTTAGAATTTATGTAAAATATAAAGATGAAAATGGAAAAGATTATGCTCTAGCAAAAGACTACCCTATAGAAGTCATAAATATTCCTTGGTATGCAAAATTATTAATGTTCTTACACATAATATGAAAATTAATCAAGAAAGATAATTAAAAATAGAAAATAAAATAATAATTAATAGTCTAAAATTTAAAGTAGAGAGAATAGAGCCTGATGCAAATATAAATAGAGAAACACCAAAATAACAGAAGAATGGCTAAATAATAAAGAACAAGAATATATATTAACAATCAAGCTTAATTCTGGAAAAAACTTTATTTTAGGAAAATTGTAAGAAAAAGTATTAGTAATCCTTGGAAATATGAAATCCTAGAAGAAATTGAAACAAAAGATATAGAAATATGAGCCCAGAGGGAGTCGAACCCTCATCCCAAGGTCCGAAGCCTCATCGGTTATCCATTACCACATGGGCCCATATAACTAAATACAAAATTAGATTATTTAATGTTTTTAAAGCTTAAGTAAATACAAATTCCCACACCAATAACAATAAAACTATCTGCTAAATTAAATACTGGCCAAATCTTTAAGTCTATAAAATCAATTACATAGCCATGAACAAGTCTATCAAACAAATTTCCCAAAGCCCCGGCTAATACAAAATCCAATCCAAATTGTAATTTCTTTTCTTTCCTGTAATAATATAAAATAACAGCAATAATAATTAGGTTAATAAAAATAAATAGTAAATTATTCCCTTTAAATAATCCAAATGTAATTCCTGTATTTTTAACAAAATTAACATTTTTAAAATAAAATTTAGTAAAAAAATCAACTAAAAATAATATAATTACAAGAATTAAATGTTTAAAATATTTCATCTGCTCTGTTTAGCTATATCCTCTACAACCTGTAATCTCCTATCAATCACTTCTAATCTTTGATTTATTAAATCTAATTTAGTTAAAAGTAACTGTATATCACTATTAGTTAATCCTGAAGATTGTGTATTCTGCTGTGGAGTTTGAAATTGACTAATTGGTTCATTAAATCTAGGTTTAAACCCTAAATCTTCATTTCTCCCCGCAGAAGCAAATCCTTCGTCATTATCTTGATTTAATTCTGTATCTACAAAGTCATTTGCAGCTTCAATTCCGGTAAACGCCTCTTCCTTCTTTTGTTTTTTAAAAAAGTCAAATACACCCATTTCAAAATATTTAAATATAGCCGAGTATAAATAGTTTTTGATTTAGATGCCAGAAAAAAAAGAGAAACTTACTTTTCCAGAGATTATAGTAGAAACTGATAAAGAAAAGAATCCTAAAGATAAATCAAATTATCTAAAACAATTTCTTGAAGATAAAGAATACAAAGACATAAGGAGGGATTTAGTTAAAGCAATAGTTCCAACTTTAATTAATAAAGAAAACGCGGCAGTAGAATACAGGTTAACTTATGACTCATTAAATGAAGGCCTAGAACCGATTTACTTCTGGTTATTAGACTTTATGAGAGATACTGGACCTGGAGGTTTAGGTTTGGATGTAACAAAAGGTTCAGAATTATTTGAAGCATCAGTAAGCTCTGGTTACTTTGGAGAAATAGGGCAAAGGGCAACTTTAATGCAGCAAAAAGCAATGGAATACATGGGGACAAAAAATAATATTCTAAAAAGTATAATTAATTTAATTTACGATTTAAAAGAATTTGAGATAAGAATAAGGTCGTATGATGAATTAAAGAATACAAATCCAGAAGTAAGAGATGGTGGGACAAAATCTTTGAAAGGTATATGGATGGATCAAGTAGATGCAAGAAAAGGCAGGGGCAGCATTAACTTATTAACACAAGACTTGCAGTTTATTACATTAAGAGATGCATTTTTCCATATAGAGAAAGTAGAACAAATCAACAAAGATCTAGATTTAAATGAAAGAGTTAAAAACATTTTAAAAAGAAAATTAGAAGAATACAACGCTTGGGTCGAATATAGTGAAAAAGAAATAAGGAAAAGATACAATCTAGAAAAAATTTATTTAAGATCTCAAGCTGGAACATTAAAATTATATGCAAACTGGGTAAAACCCTATTTAATTTCCGCACAACAATTGAAAATGAGAAATACAGATCAAAAATCATTATTAAATCCTAATATAGTAAATGCATTTAGCAATATGGAAATAGAGATAAAATTATATGGTAAAAAAGAAATAGCTCCTGGAGCAGTTCATGAATCTTATAAAAATATACAATTAGATAAAAAATATTATGCAGTAGTAGAAGTGACAACTTTATTCAGAAGTTTACCAACAGCAATCTCTGGTCAAGGCGGAAGACAATATGTTCATGGTGGGAGAACAGACATGATAATTAGAGCTTTTACTTTCGATGACACTGAAATTAGTGCAATAGACAGTTATGAAATGTATGAAGACCTAGATTTAATAGAAAATTATATAGGAATGAGTCTAGAATTATTACAAAAAGAAATTGATGAATATCTAAAACCTGAAGTTCCAAAAAAAGAAGAATTTGGAAGGCCAAAATCACAAAATCCATTCAAGGGGGTTTTAACAGGTTTCAAAGATTTAGTTAGACCGATACCATTATCCTTGCCAAAAAGAAAAGGTTCATCTGATTTTTTATACAAAGAGATAGAAGCAAAAGCAAAAGAAAGTGCAGAAAAAACTGCTTCTATTTTGTATAATGTTTATAAAAAAACACATGGCATGATTGCAGTTTAAAATTCTAATAGAAAGCTATAAAAACATATTCTCCAATATATATTTATGTCAAACTTTTACAAATCTTACATTTCAACAGCACAAGGCAAAGAATTTAGAATTACTAACAGTAGATTAGGAGCTCCAACACATCCTGGTGTAGCTAAGCAGTTAGAAGAATTTGGGAAATTATTAAACCAAGGTATGAAAAATATTGAAGTTGGTACAATTGATCCTGACAAATTTGAATTTATTCCTAGGCAGCATTTTGATGAAATAAGAAGATTAGCCAAGATTACAGATTCCCATGCATCTGTCCATGCTCCATTAATTGATTTAGCTGGTTTTCCAGATAGACAGGGTGGAAAATGGTCTGAAGATCAAAGAAAAGGAACAGAAGAAAGATTATATGCAATTTTACAAAGGTCATTTAATTTAAGCAATGGAGAAAACGTTCCTGTAGTCTTCCACGCTGGCCATTTCGATTCACAGGAATTTCAAAAAGATATAGCAGTAACTCAATTTGATGAAAACGGAGAACCATTAAGAGATAAAGAAGGGAATATGATAACGAAAAAACAACCCTTAGGTTACAGAAAAATTGTAGCTGTGAATCAAGATAGTGGTGAGATTACTCAAATGGAATATGAAGAAAAACAAATGCTGGGCAGAAAAGATAAAGAAATTTGGGATCCAATGAGACGTTTATACAACACAAACCAAACTTATTGGGATGATGAGAAATTAAAGTTATTGCAAAGACAGAAAGAAATCCAGGAACTAAAAGATAGAATGGACATAAAAGTCCAGCAAAATGAAGCTATAGAAAAAGGCAATTTAATAAATGATCCTAAATATCAAGAAGTGTATTCTGTTAATAATAGAGATATAAGATTGCTTACTGGACACATAGAAGATATACATCAAAAATTAACAAGCGAATACCATGATATTTATGATAGGTTTACTAGATTTGCAAAGCCCGAAGTTAAAGAAGAATATCAAGAAAAATTAAATGAAATGAATGCAGAGTATACACAAAAAAATAAAGAGTTAAAAGATATTTATAAAGAAATAAACGAAAAAAATAAGCAGATAAGGCAGTTAGCAGAACAAAAAGCAAAAGAAGATTTTGGAAAATCCTATGAAGAACTTAACAGAGAAGAAGAATTAAGAATACAAAGGGAATTATCACCTTATTTTAAAGAAACAGAACATAAGACAAGAGAAGCATTAAATTTGCAGTTAGAACAAAGTAAAAATATTTTAATTAATGTAGCTCCTATGCCTGCTCCACAATTATGGCGTTGGGTAGGAGAATTTGCAATAGATAAAACTGCAGAAACTGTCTCAAATGCAATGGCTAGAATGTATATCAATTATAAAAAAGAAGGTAAGCAGGATCAAATACCCTTCGTAGCTATGGAAAATTTCTTTGTAAATACACCAATGTCTACAGCTAAAGAATTAAAAATTGCAGTAGAGAAAAGTAGAGAATTATTTGCACAAAAATTATTTAGAGAAAACGCAGTTTCAAATTTAGATGAAGGAAAAAAAGCAGCAGAAAAAATGATAGGTGCAACTTGGGATGTAGGCCATATTAATAATTTAAGAAAAGCAGGTTTAGAAGGTGAAGAATTAAAAAAGAGAGTTATAGAAGAAACAAAAGAAATTGCAGATGTAACTAAGCACGTTCATATTACAGATAATTTTGGTTTCCATGATACACACTTGCCTCCAGGAATGGGTAATGTTCCTATAAGAGAGATAATGGAAGAATTAGAAAAGAAATGGTCTGAAATGAGAGATCAACAGAAACTAGGCCAGGAACCAAGAGCGATTGTAGAAGCAGGAGGTTTTGTAGGTGAAATTGGCCAAAATCCAACATTAGCAACATTAGAATATTTCGGCTCTCCTTTATACAAAATTTCAAATTCACCATATTTCTGGGGTCCTGAAGAACGAAGTATTGGTCATTCTTACACAAGATACATGGAATCATTTATTGATTTCCCGCAGCAGCATTTTAACTTATACGGATCAAGTTTTACTGCCCTGCCTAAATCTGTAGGCGGCCAGGTTGGAGAAGGAGCTTCAAGATTTACAGGAACTCCAAATCAATAAATTTATATAGAAATAAAAAGAAACTAATAAATAAATGAAAATAAAAAAAGAAGTGGTAAAAGATAGTCTAGATACAGACTATAAAATTGCTTATGATTTCTCTACTAAATGTTATAAAAAATTCAGAGATATAATAAAAGCTATAGCCTTATTTGGTTCTGTTCCTAAAAAAGAAGCTAAAGAAAAAAGTGATATTGATTTAGTGATAATCATAGATGATTGTACAGTAAATTGGGATGATGAATTAATTGGGTGGTACAGAGAAGAACTAGAAAAGTTATTAATTTCTGGAAATTATAAAAAGGAAATCCATATTAATACTGTAACATTAACTGCATTCTGGGAAGAAGTTAGAGCAGGAGAACCTTTAGTTATTAATATTTTAAGATATGGTGAACCTTTAATTGATATTGGTGGTTTCTTTGATCCTCTAAAGGTATTATTAGCGAGAGGGAAAATAAGACCAACACCAGAAGCAATATTTACAACAATGGAAAGATCAGGAGCACATTTAGGAAGAGCAAATTCAAGTATCTTAAATAGTGTTGAAGGTTTTTATTGGGCCATGGTTGATGCTTCTCACGCTGCATTAATGGCTAAACAAGTTACCCCGCCTTCTCCAGAAAACATTCCAGAATTATTACAATCAGTTTTAGTCGAAAAAAGAATATTAGAAAAACAATACGTTTCTTGGTTTATGGATGTAAGAAAAAAAGCTAAAGATATTTTACATGGAAATGTACAAAAGATAAATGGGAAAGATTTAGAGGAATTACAAAGAAAATCTGAAGATTTTGTATTAAGATTAAATGAGTTAACTAAAATATTTATTAGACAAGAAAAAATAATTAAAACTGAAATAAAAAGAATTTAATATTATTCTTTAATAACTTTACATTTGATACTTGGCCCACACCATGCTACAGCAACATTTTCTCCAGGATGATACCAAGTTTCAACCCCAACTAAAGTCCCACCATTAGCCAAAGCTGCACGATCTTCTGCATTCATACAATTTCTGACATAATTCTCTCTTGCTTTTAATTGTGCATCTTCTTCTCTAATAACATGATCTCTATAAGGACTTCTAGCCACACCAACACAACCATATTCACTTTGTTTCTTCTGTGCAAATAAAGAATCATTTACAGAAACACGAGTAGAATTTTCTTTTATTGGCACACTTGCACAATTTGCTAAAACAAAAACTAAAGGAACTAAAGTTAATTTATTCATTTCTCTTTCCTTTTAATTTATCTAATTTTTCACCAGCCTCAAAAAGTCTAACACCGGCATCAAACATACGCTGAAAACCAGCTAATTTTTCTCCTTCTAAAGGACATTTAGGATAATAACCCGTAGGTTCATTTGTATACAAATCCCATTTACATTCTCCTTCTTTAGGTAATCTGGGTGTAAAATTATAAACTCTGACAACCTTACCATTTTTATCTGCATTGATAGTCAAATTAGAACTTAAAAGTCCGGAAGTCATTAAAAATTCCGGTTTTCCATCTAAATCATAATCGCAGATATTAATACTATCTAAGTTAGCAAAAGTACTACCATAACGAAAAACATCATGTGCTGAAACGCAAGGATCTTTTGGTTTATCTTTAACATGAACACTAGCACAAGCACTACCAAGTAATCCTACCAATCCTAACGCAATTCCAATTGAACTTTTTGCTTTCATTTCCATTTTTCTTTTCTCCTTTGCATATATTAAAATAAATTAAAAATAGCTAAGTTTACTTCTTAGCCTTTTTCGCTTCCTCAGCTTTCGCTTTGTTTAATTCTTCCTGAGTACCATTTGCTTCGTACATTGATTTCAAGGCTATTGCTTTTCCATACTTAGTATTTTCTATACCGCTATCTACTAAGTCATATAGATTCTTTTCTTTAAGCATCATAGCTGCTTGATTTCTGTATACATTAGCCATTCTTGCGAATATTGCTTTTTCATTTTCTCTAGCTGCAGGAGCACCATACTTAGATTGTATAGTTAAAGCATCCATATCATAATGATCAAAGACTTCATCTTGTTTCTTTCCAGTAGCTTGTGCATAGCCTGCAATTTCTCTTAAAGCTGAATTTACATCCCCTTTAACAGCATGCATTTCTAATGCTTCAGCAAAGTCTGCAGTTCTCTTAGCTAACTGTAAGTCTCTGAAAGCTGCTTTTTCTTTTTCACTGGCATCTTTCTCAGGTTCTTTAGGCATTATACCTTCAGCTAACATTGATAAATACATTCCACTTTTAGCTTCATCATCTAGACCTTTAGTAAAAGCTTTCTTAGCTTGTACAAATGTATCTTTATCTATTTGAGCATCTAAACTTGCCCATGCACCAGATCTACCATATAAATTAGCTTTCAATTTTCTAACTAAAGATGAAGGACTATATTCAGTCATCACTCTATCGCCATAAAATTTCTCAGCTTGCTCTCTTAATTGAGTATTATCTAAATTAGGATTAACTCTGCTCTGTTTGTAAAGACCATCAGCTGCTTCTACGCTGCCTAATAATCCTTCTAAATCCTCTCTCAGCTTGAATTGTTTTTGTTCTGCCATTTTTTATTGTTCTCTCCTTCTATTTCCAAATGCTAATTTCATTACTCCAATTGCTGCAAATACTGAACCAACCATAAAGCCAATATCACCAACACCTTGCCCGCAACCAGTATAAAATAATCTTGTTGTGTTTTCTAATGGTCCTTGGTAAAAACCACAACCAATATTTATGGGTGCAGCATAGCCAGGCATTATCGCATTGCTGCAATTTGGCCCTATTGAGTCAATTTCTCTTGCTCTATTATTCATAAACTCATAACCGCATCCAGTCCTACTAGTATTATGTCCTATAAAGCTGCCAACAGCTAAACCAGAGCCTAATACTATTGCTGCCAATGGATTTATTGTTTTTGTCATTTTAAGCCTCAATTTTCTTATATTTCAGTAAACTCCTAAGTTTATATATCTTTCGTTCTATACTTACTTCATAGTAGTTACATTATAAAGACTTAGGCTTATAAACCTAGTTTGTGGCACTTATAGAAGAGCATAAAAAATGATACAAGATAAAACACAATTCCAGGGCTTTAAATTACCAAGATTTCTACAGCACGGAACAACAGAGTCTTTTGTAGATGGATGTACTGAAAAAAATGGAATTTACAAAGTTTATTTTCCATTTATTATAGATGCAATTGATGGAGATTCTAGAGGTTGGCCAAAACACTTACAGCCAGATTGGAAAAGAGCAACAGTTGTAATCGATACAGATAAAGCTTACGAAGGTTTACAAAGTACATTTAGTTATGCTCATTTCAGATTTTCTTATTTACCAGCAGGTTCTTTTAGAACTATTAGAGAAAGCGAAATTAATTTCAAAGTAGATATGTTTGGTTCAGATCCAGCCTATGTCAAAAGACTAGAGGAATTAAAACGAGAATTATTAGAAAATAGATTAGTTGTTAGATAAGTTTAATTAAGAAATGCAATTTTAATAAGCTATAAATAAATCTTAAATTAATTCCAATTTAAAGTCAGAAAAAACATTCTTAACATAATTAAAGTCTTTATCTTTAGTTATTAATTTACTTTTTCTATTAAGACACATTGCAGAAATTAAAATATCTATTGCGCCTATTGGTTTCCCAATTTTTCTTAGACTTTCAGAGATTTGTATTGCCTTACTATAATCTTCTAAATCTGGGAATAAAATTTCAAATTTATTGATTGAATGGGGATGCTCAATTAAAGAAAATAAAGTTATTACACCATTATCTCTTTCTATAGCTACACTTGTGTCAAGTATTTCGTCCTTTTCCATCCCTTTTCTCTAACTTTTTTATAGAACTCTTTAGATTCTTTTTCATTTGCTTCTTGTAAACTTTTTTGAGTCTCTGGAGGCAGTAATTTCAAAAGCTCTTTACCTGAAACTTTCTTTTTTAACATTATAGTTTTCTCTATTATATTCCTTCTGGCTATTTCACTCCATTTTATTTCTGGATGTTTCTTCATCTCTGCATAAATTTCATCAGGTATACTAAGAGTTATATGAGCCATACATATAATACATATTGTACATATTTAAATAGTTTGCTAATTTTTCCAAGTAAAAGTTACATAATTTTAGAATAATTTTCATAAATTTCTACTAAAGACTTATTAATTTTAAAACCCATAGAATAATTAGAGAAAACTTTATAGATATGTATATCTATATGTATATGAATGGCAAAAACAATTATGATAGCAAATGATGTATATGAAAAACTTAAAACTCTAAAAAAAGATAGAAGTTTCAGTGAATTGATAAGAGAAAAAATCATTTCTAATGAAATAAAAAAAGGCTCAGGCCTACGTGAGTGTCTAGGCACATTAAAGAAAGATAAAGAATGGGAAGATACTAAGAAAGATCTTAAAAAAGGATGGAAAAATTGGACCAAAAAATATGTCTAGATACTGATGTCGTCATTGCTATATTAAATAATGAAAAAAGAACATTAAGCTTGATAAGTAAAATAGAAAATGCAGAAATATTTATTTCAACTGTTACACTATTTGAATTACTATTAAGAGAAACAAATTTAGATATTATAGAAAATTTTAAGGATAAAGTTCAAATTTTAAACTTTGATGAATTATCATCTAGAAAAGCAAGTTATATTTTTAAAGAATTAAAGAAAAATGAAAAACTAATAGACTTTAAAGATTTATTTATTGCTTCCACATCTATAGCCAACAATTGTTTATTGGCAACATTCAACAGAAAACACTTCGAAAGACTGAAAGAATTTGGTTTGAATCTAATTTAATTCCCTCTAATCTTTCCAAGTAAAATATTTCTCTCAACAGAAGCAACTTGTTTTGTACTTATGAGCCTCAACGACACACTGGACACAGTGGACATGTGCCTGCGAGAAATTTAAAAAGCATAAAACATAGTTAATTTAATGGAAAAAGGAATAGTTCATTTATGCGACTTACCAAGAAATTATCAAGTCTATATAAAATTGAACAATAAAACTGAAATAAATCTACTTTCAAGTGCTTTAGAAATAACTAGATTATATAAGGATTTAGCATTGGAAATAAAAACTACAAAAAGTGTAATTGAAAAATTATTTAGTAAACATACAGATTCATTCTCTTTAGACGTTTTAGAAAAATTATCAAATTTTTTAGTAGAAAGAACAGGTAATGTGGTCTTTAGTTTAAAAAATTTAGAAAAAAATATAGCCTACATAAAAACAAAAGGTTCAACATCAGGGAAAATATATAATCCTAAATTTCCAATGAATTTCGACAATTCTAATGGCGGAGTTATAATTGGAGGTTTATTAGGTGATGGAGGAATACGTAAAGATTTTAGGCCATTATATTCTAACAAAGATAAAATAAGAATAAATTATTTATGCAACTGTATGGGCAAAGTCATTGGAGAATACAAAAGGTCGAAATTATACGAAGTAGAATCACCAACAAAAGAAAATTCTATAACTTATGTTGCCGAATTTCCAAAAATAGTGGGTTATATCTTATGTCACGGTTTAGGAATGGTTAGAGGGGACAAAGTAATTAGTGACCCACCACTTCCAGAATTTTGTTTTAACAGTAAAAAGAAATTCACAATAGGGTTATTAAAGACATTTTTTACTGATGAGGGAACACCACACAGAGTAGGAAAAGATTTAGCACCTCAAATAACTTTTCGGCAATCATCTTTATTAGAATATAAAAAACCACCAAAGAGATCAATTGGAATAAAAATTTTATTAGAAAATTTGGGCCTTAATCCAATATTGTTTCTTGAAACTACATATAAAAAGAAAAAAGGTGAAGTTGGAGTTTATAACTTATCTATAAATAGAATAAAGGAAACAACATATTTTTCTAAATGTATTGGTTTTTCTTGTAAAATTAAGAACGAAAAATTAAAGAATTATTTAAAAAAAACAACTCGAGGAAAATCAATTAGATCTAATCTTACCTAACAATATATTGCGTTCTATTGAAGCGACAACTTTCCTTGTTTTAACAACAACGTCTGGACTTACAGAAATAGCCGTAATACCTTCTTTAACTAAAAATTCAACTAAATCCTCATATTCCGACGGACCTTGGCCACAAATACTAATAGTTTTTCCATTTTTCTTAAAGCCTTTAATTAAGTTACTTAAAGCCTTCAATACAGCAGGATTTCTTTCATCAAAATAACCCATCTTTCCAAGTTTAGTAGAATCTCTATCAATACCCAACACACCCATAGTCAAGTCGTTACTGCCAATAGAAGCACCTGTAATAGGAAGCTCTGAAAATTCTTCAGGTATTAACGCAACAGCCGGGACTTCTGCCATTAAATAAACTCCAAAATCATTTGATTTAACTAAACCTTCACTTTTCAAAATATCTAAACATTTTCTAACTTCATCTGTTGTTCTTACAAATGGAAACATAACATGAACATTTTTTAACCCTTGATCCCTACATTTTTTTATAGCTCTTAATTCTAATTTAAAGGCCTCTACATATTCTGGAGAAATGTATCTAGAAACTCCACGCCATCCAATGAGGGGATTTTCTTCATGAGGCTCGAATTGATCTCCCCCTTCTAAATTTTTATATTCATTAGTTTTAAAATCTGAAAATCGAACAATCAAAGGCCTAGGCATAATTGCTCTAGCAACTTTACTTATGCCTTCACTTAATTTATTTATATATTCTTGTTGCTGTCCAGTTTGAATCATATACAAAGGATGTTTTCTTACAGTATCTGTAATTATAAATTCTATTCTCATTAATCCAATTCCATCAAATGGCAAATTTTTATAATCATCAATTTTGTCTGGTTCTCCTAAGTTCATATAAATTTTAGTACCAGTTATTATTTCCCCAACTTCTTGTAAATTATTATCAAAAGATTTTTCTTGATTAGTATTTTCTTTTTTAACTTCAGAAATTCCAGAACTTACATCCCCTTGATACACAATCCCATTAGTTCCATCAACTGTAATTAAATCTCCATCATGAAATAATTGTGTAGCTTTTTCACTTCCAACAATACAAGGCACACCAAGTTCTCTACTTACAATCGCGGCGTGAGAAGTCAGACCACCTTCATCAGTAACAATTGCAACAACTTTTCTCATAGCAGCGACGTAATCTGGACTTGTCATTCTAGTAACCAAAACATCACCTTTCAAAACTTTATCTAGTTCACTCATATCTTTTATAATTTTTACTTTACCAGAACCAACACCAGGACTAGCACCCATTCCTCTAAGCACTTCTTTCATATCTTTATTTTCAAATTTAGCAGCTTGAGCTTTATTTCTTAACAAAGTTGTAACAGGTCTTGTCTGCACTAAGTAAATTTTCCCATTTTCAGTTGCCCATTCAGAATCCATTGGTTTTCCATAATGTTCTTCAAGAATTTTTCCATATCTTGCTAATCCAACAATTTCTTCTTCAGTTAACTTTTGTCTGCTTCCTTCATTCTCATTTAAATTTCTTTTAAAATTTTTTCCATTATACTGATCTCTAAATAAACCATAATCTTGTTTAGCAACTTTCTTAGATTTTATTTGTAAATTTAATTTATCAACAATATAAGTATCAGGAGTTATTTCTCCACCAACAACAACTTCTCCCAAACCAAAAGCAGCTTCAATCATTATTTCACTCTCATTATTTGTAGCAGGATTGACAGAAAACATAACTCCAGATTTTTCAGAATTAACCATTCTCTGTACAACAACTGCAATGTAAACTTTTTCTGTAGGAAAATTATTTTTAGCTCTATAATAAATTGCTCTTGCAGTGAATAAAGAAGCCCAGCATTTCTGCACTGCTAATAATAAATCATCTTTTCCCCTAACATTTAAGTATGTAGCCTGCTGCCCCGCAAAAGAGGCCTCAGGTTGGTCTTCTGCCGTGGCTGAACTTCTAACAGCAACAAAAGGTGCATCTCTTCCAGCTTTAATAAAACTATTCAAAACATCTTTTCCAATTACCTTACTTACAGCCCTGTCAACATTTAAATCATCATAAGCTTCTGTAATTGATTTAGCAATATCTAAAGGCATTTTAGCATCCAAAATAAGTTCTTGTACTTGTTCAGAAGTTCTTTGCAATTTCTCTGTATCTTCAACATCTAGATTTTTTAATAAATCTAAAATTTTACTTTGTGTTCCAGTACTTTCGACAAAATATTGATAAACTTGTGCTGTGATTACATATCCTGGTGGCACAGGTAATTTTAAATTATATATAATCCCAAGATTACAGCCTTTACCGCCAGCAGTTGCATTATCATTTTTAGTAATTTCAGAAAACCAAACTACTGATTGTAAAGCCATTAATTATACCTCTTTATCATTAAAAATAATTACAAATACTTCTTATTAAATGTTTTGTAATTAATATCTAGAAAATTAAGTAGTATTAGATACAGTACTAGGTCTAGGCTTTCTTTCAGCATCTATCTCTGAAGAAACTTTTAACAAAACTTCTAATCTTAAATCTTTTTCAGATTGGGGAATAAGGAGATTAAGTACTCTGTGTGTTTCATCTTCAAGAAAAACATTTGGATTTCCTTGCCTAAGTAATCTGGAATATTGTATATAAATTCTATCTAAAATGGAAATTTTTCTATAATCAGCAAGCTCAGCTTCATCATTTACAGTTAATCTATATTTTGACATTTAATTTCAATAGAAAACGATTAAGAATTATTTATAAAGATATCTAAAAAATTAAAGTTGGAGATATTTACTTCTTGGAGGAACAATTTTACAATCAGTTATATCTTGAGTTATTCTTTAAGTGCATCTAATTTTAATTTTCTTTCAAGAGGATATTCAGTGCAAATTAAATCAACTCTAATTCGTTTATATCTTATATAAAAATCATCAAAAGTTCTAGCAGTTACTAAATCAGCATAAAACATTGCATAAATTTTGTCCTCATCAGAAACAAATTTAGAGACTCTAGAGTTATGTGTGTATTGTTACATAATTAAAAAATCTCTTTATAATTCTTATTTCAAAGCTTTATTATTTTCTTCAACTTCTACAATGCATCTATTTCCAGGCATTCTAGGATTAGCTGTAACTAAAGCTACCTTAGCTTTTTCTATTCCTTCTTTATCAACCCATGCTGTAAAAATTGCTTGACCTTTTTTAATTTGAGCTCCGCTTCCTAAAACTTTTCCGAATGAATGAGCCATACCTGACTGTAGTCTATCTGCGTGCGCTCCACCCAACATCTTATTTTCTCTTAAACCATGATGTGGATAAACATTTAATCTAAAAAAATAATTATTTCCTAAAGTTTCTTGTAATCTTCTATTAACAACCATTCTTGCAGATTCTAAAGCATTATGCCTTACTTGATAAGAACCCATAGAAACTAATTTTACCTTAAATGGATATATCTTAGTTTTATCCCCCATTTCAAAACCACCAATTTTATGAGGTGGAAAAGATCTTATGAACCCTTTTTTTTTATACTTAGACTTCCTAGTATAAGCTCTTTCTACTCTTCTATAACATCTTGCAACTCTTAAGGTACTCATAAAAACTTGGGAAATTGTAAGGTATTTAAAGTTTTCTTTATGTTTATTTCTTATGGATAGATCAAGAATTAATGATTATTTATTCACTGTAAGATACAACACGTTTACAAAATTAAATTTTATCACTTTGATTTAATACTTGCTGTAATCCAGAAGTTAGAGTTCCTAAATTTTTAACAACCAGATCATACATTTTCTGCAAAGTAATATCCAAGAAAGCTTCTTTTAATGGTCCTGTACAATAGTCATATATATTGTCTACTTGGTTCATTCCTTTTTCTTTTAGAACATCCATAGGTACAGCACAATCCATGCTCCTACCTTCTAATGCTTTTCTTAAATCTACATTTTGTTTTTCAGAAACTTTAGCCATAGTTATTTTAGCTACACAATCACTTCCACTTCTTCCAATTACATAGTAATTAAGCTGATTTTCATTCTTTACTAAAATAGCTTTTACTTTGCTGCACTTTATAACTTTTTCATTAAAACATTCTTCATTATTTTTACAATTCTTTGGTAATCCTAAAAATATTAAAACCACTATTATCAAAACAACAAATATGCTAACAGCAATTATCTTAGTTTTTCTAGAAATATTAGTATTATGACTAATCCCCTCTTTATGTTTTGGCCTATGTTGCATTTCTTTTTCTTAAATCTACTTGCTTAAAAAGTTTTCTTTTACAGAATTATTAAAAATTTAAACATAAAAAAAACTATTATAATTCTTTAGCTGTTAATATTGTAGTTCTAGATTCATTAGCATTAATGCCCGAACTTGTAGCAACTAAAAATCCAACATTACTCATCTCAGCTGCTTTAGCTATTTCTCTAGTTACACTTCCATCAAATACAACAGCAAATGCGCCAGAAATTCCTTTCAGAGTAGATTCTAATTCAATTGAAGGAACTTTTCCGAGAATATTAAATTCTTTATCAACAATATAAGCTCCCCTTGTTCCAACTAAATCATCAAGCATACTTTTAAAATTAGTTTTGCTTTTTACATCAACTATAATTTCTTGTCTAACTTGTTGTTGAAATGGTCTTTGTTGTACTGGCCTTATATCTCTTTGCTCTCTCATATCTTTTGAATCTATTGTACTTTTCTTAAAGTTTTGAGCTCTAATTTGCTGTGGTCTTCTGCTTCCATCAGTTTCAAATTTGAATTGCTCAGCAGCTACTCTAGCCCTTAGAGCAATATGAATTTCCTTCTTAGCTAATTCCTCTACTTCTTTTCCAGGAGGGGCTTTAGTTATAAAATCTATTTCTGTAGAATCCATTAAAGACTTTAGTATCATATCTCCGCCTCTATCTCCATCTACAAAAGCAGTAACAGTTTTGCTTCTGCATAATTCCTTTATACTATCTGGAATATTCGTTCCATTCATACCAATTACATTCTTAAATCCATTTTTCAATAAATTAATAACATCTGCTCTTCCTTCTACAACAATAATCTCCTCAGATTCTTCTATAGCTGGTCCAGCCGGGAATCTATCTCTTCCCCATTCAGTTATTTCAGCCATTCTCACAGCATTAGATACTTCTAAAGTTATTTCTTGTGCATCTGGAAATATACTTGCTTGCAAAATTATTAATAATTCTTTAGCTCTAGCAATTACAAAGTCTCTCTTGCTAACTCTAATATCTTCAATTTTTAAAATATGAACTTTAGAATTACAAGGCCCAATTCTTTCTATAGTTTCCATAGAAGCAGCTATAATTGCAGTTTCTGCCTTATCTAAGCTGCAAGGAATTATAATATGACCAGAACTTTTTCCATTATTAGTATCTATATTTACTTCTATTCTTCCTACTTTTCCAGATCTTTGTAATTCTCTAAGTTCTAAATCTTGGCCTAAAAATCCCTCTGTCTGCCCGAAAATAGCACCTATGACATCTGGTCTTTCAACCATACCTTCAATCTGAATCTCAGCATCGATTACATATTTTGTTGAAACAGGACTTATTTTTCCCATATTTAATTCTCCCGATAAAAATACCCTAGAACAAATTCTTTTACTTGGCAAATGATTTTTACTTTTTTTACTAATTACTTATTTTCCTGTGAATTTACCATAAAGTGAAAGTGTGATTGAATGATCAACCTTTGTCCTTTGAATATCTTTTTCTTATTTTTGTTAATATGATTTTGTTGCCTGACATTAACGCTCAAAGCTCATAGCTTGATAGTTATATCGTAAGCTCTGTTGAGTTTTTCTCAAGCCAGGCCTATATATAGTTAGACCTAATTCTTTATATAGCTTTCGGAAGACTGAATTCCATATGAATGAAAATTTCGAAGAAATTGAAAGAAGCATTGAAACCTATTACTTTATCCACCAAATAATATATCCGGGTACTTCATTTGACCAAGCTCGACTTATGTATTTCAATAATACGATTGATAGAAGAGATAAATTTGAAAAGGCAGGATTAACAGGAATAGATTACATTGTGACTTTTAGAAGTTTAGTTCATGAGGTATCAAGATATGCTTTTAGAAATCTAAGTGTACAAGTTCAGCTACCAAATTTAGAAATTGGGCAAAACCCCGAACAAAGAAAAAGTTGGCTAGAGAAATTATTATTAAGTATTAGGTTTTAAAATTTAATTTCATCAATTAATCTTTGTAATTCAGTTTCTAATTCAGGGTCACTAATTCCCTTCTTTTTAGCATCCTTTAATCTCATTCTTAAATCCAATTTAGCCTTCATGGCACTTTGTTTTTGGATAGTTTCAATATAATTTCTGCCATTTGAAATTTCTTGCATTCCCCTAATAAAATTATAAGTAACCCTAAGTTCAGTATCAGAGACTATCAGTCTATCGGTAAAGGGGGTGTCAACCAACTGTAAATGTGGCCGCATAACTAGAGTATCACAATCTATAAAATTTAGCAAACCTGTTAAAGCAGAATTATCCATTCTAGCCCTAACATACTTATCTTTAAAGTGATCATAAAGTGTACTTGCCATTATCCTTCAATTGCCAAAAGTTTTATAAACATAGCCATTACAACGAAATTATGGAAGGCATGATAGTTAGTTTCAGGCGTGGAGTAAGAACGCAGAAAAAGTATCAAATGATTGTAAAAGTTTCTGATGTAGATAATAGAGATAAAGCTCAAACATTCATAAATAAAAAAGTAACTTGGAAATCTCCTGCAGGCAAAGAAAATAAAGGCGTAATTAGTAATGTCCATGGAAACAAAGGTGCTTTAAGAACTCAATGGGAAAAAGGTTTGCCTGGTCAAAGTTTAGGCACAAAAGTTTTAATAGAGTAATTATTTATTTAAAATATAAAAAGTTTCATTTCCAAATTCTAATTTCTTAAACTTATAATCCAATCTTTTAACCATAACTTCAAACCATCCTCTTTTAGGATAATTCATTTTTCTGTTTCTTGTAGTCACATTAGAAAAACTAACAACAATAGATCTAACATTTATTTTCTTAATTAATTCTTCACTTATCTTATGTCCTTTAACATCTAAAGAATCTAATAATTTAAACATAAAACAAACATCAACTTTAGGAAATTCTTTTATTTTATTAATATCACCTTCTAAAATTTCAAATTTAAATTTATTTTTAATTAAATATTTACTTATTTCTTCACAATCTTTTTTAGTTAATTCATTCACAAAATAAAAAACATCTTTTCCAATTAGTTCATAACTTAAAGGATTTAATCCTGCACCTAAGTCCAATATAGTTTGAGGTTTTCCAGTAATATCGAATATCTTTTTATATAAATTATTATAAATACTAAGTCTCTCTTTAGTAGACTTATGCATTTCAATTTTAAGTTCTTTATTTGTATTCCAAAATTGGCCATAAATTATATTTAATTCATTCCTCACACCTTTAACAATTATTTTAATCTCACTTTTCTTTAAAGTATTATTTTCAAATTTAACTTTCAATTTATTATTTTTCTGAAAAAATTCATCTAAATAACATTTAATAAAGGCATCATCCAACCTATCTAGAAATTTTTTCTCTTTTATCTTACTTATAATTTCTTCATGCATACAATTAATCAAACAAACAAGTTTATAAAAATAATGTAGGCACGCCTAAAAGTGGACAAAACTACCCTATCAAGTTTGATCCCAGCCATTCCTCAACTCCATTACCCTAAAAGCATCGATAAATTTGCTTAGTGTTGCTCCATTCCTGGCCTCACACTCTTCACATATATACCGACCAATCAGGACAGAGTATCAAAGTAGTTGCTAAGACTTAACAAAATAGCCCTGCCGCCTCTTAAGCTTCGATCCTGCCGACATCCATTTGCAGTTACAGAGTAGGACGAGCTCCCCGATCTAGCCTACAAATAAATTAAAGTGCAATAAGTTTTAAACCTTTTGATTCTAATGTATTGTTAACTTAAAGGGATTTATTTCTCTTCTAGAAAGACTGATTAAATCCAACCATTTATTATTATCCAATTTTAAAAATTGATCAATAATGATATAAACAGATAAAACTTATCTTAAAATGTGAAATATAAAATCTGGTTTATTCTATGCATTGTAATTCTATTTTCTATTACTGCCTGCTCAACCAACCCTATCCAGCCAGTATGTAATAAACCTTACACATTAGTTGGGACTTCATGTTGTCTAAACCAAAATGATAATTTTATTTGTGATAAAGATGAAGGACCACAAACGAATCAATCAACTAAATTTGAAAACATAACAGTAATTAAGAATGTTACAATGCCCAATCTTGAGATTACTAATTTAGATTGTTATACAAATGTAATTAATTGGACTCATGTTGAAGGAAAAATCACGAATAAAGGAACAGCAACCGCAGATTATGCGTTTATATATATAGATTTTTTTAATGGTGATAAATTAGTTGATACGATCGAAACGATTCCAGATGACTCAGAAAAAGGTAAACATATTTCTCCAGAAGAGAGTTATACTTTCTCTGATTTAAAAGAAGGTTTACCAACTTGGACAAGATGTAAAGCTTATACTAAATACAGCAATGAAATGGTACAGGCAATAGGGGGAGAGGCGGAACAAAAAGTTATAGTAACTAGAGTTATTGATGGAGACACCATCCAACTATCAACAGGAGAAAATGTGAGATTAATTGGAATAAATGCTCCTGAAAGAGGAGAGAAATGCTATGAAGAATCTAAAGGATTTTTAGAATCTGAGATTGCCAATAAAGAGATAACTTTAGAAAAAGATGTAGAAGATAAAGACCAATATGGGAGATTATTAAGATATGTTTATGTTGATGGACACAATGTTAATTATGGTATGATCTATTTAGGTTATGCTCATAAATATGAATATGGTTCAAATACAAGAGATTCTTCTTGGTATGAAGAAGCAGAAAATAAGGCTAAGGAAAAATGTGGTTGTATCTGGCAACCTTGTTCTAATATTTCTGGAAATATACCCAATTATATAAAAGACCAATGTTTTATCGTAACAAATTTTCACTTTAATGCAGTAGGAGACGATAATTATAATTTAAATGACGAATATGTTGCATTAAAAAATAACTGCAATTATAAGATTAATATGAGCAGATGGACAATCAAAGATGAAACAGCTTCTCACATTTATTATTTTCCCGATTTTAGTATTATTGAAAAAAACTCAATTACATTATATACTGGTGAGGGAGATAATACAGATTCAAAATTATACTGGGGAAGAACTTCAGGAGATTATACGGCGATTTGGAATAATAATGGAGATACATTATATCTAAGAAACGAACAAGGAGATTTGGTTTTGACTCAGGGTTATTCAGGATATTAATTTAATAACCTCATTCTTTTATCACATTAAATCCATTTAAGTTAACAATGTTTGATTCTAAAAACATTTAAATAGCAATTAATTTAGATTTAATGAATGATTCAAAAGATATTAATATTTACATTTGTAATTTTAACAGTTTTATTCTTTGTAAAAAATCCGGATATAGGGAATAAATTCATTAAATTTAGTACAAATACAATCGGTTCTGGAATTAGTTCAATAACTGGAAATGCAGTTGTAAATCTAACAAACAATAATATGACAACCTCAAATTTAACAATAACAAATACAACATTGCTTAATATTACAAATTCTAGTTAAGCACTTATTTTATATTGGTTTTCTAAATTAAGTTTATTTAATTCAGCAGCAAATCCTCTTCCAAAACTATATGCAAATAACTGTCCTAATGCCTGGAATAAATTTGGCTGTTCCTTCATTTCTTCAATATTCACATCTGTCAAGTTTAATTGTTTCTTCATTTCATTAATAGCAGTTTCTCTATTTCCCAATTCATCTATTAATCCTAAATCTTTCGCTTCTTGTCCCAGATAGAATTCACCTGTAGCTAATTTTCTAACTTTAACTTCATCCATCTTTCTATTTTTAGCAACTTCTTTTATGAAATAATCATGAACTAAATCAATCTTACCTTGTAATAACTTTCTTTCTTCTTCAGATACAATCTTATACGGACTCCCTAAGTCTTTAAACTCCCCGCCAGTAAATCTCTCATAAGTTACACCATATTTTTCAAATAATTTACTAAATTCTAAATAAGATCCTAAAACTCCAATACTTCCAGTTATGCTCATAGGAGAAGCAATTATTTTATCTGTAGCGCTAGCAACCCAATAAGCTCCAGATGCACCGACTTCTCTAATTACAGCATATTTTGGTTTTTTTAATTCTTTAACTGCATCACTAATCTCTTGTGAAGCTACAACTGTCCCTCCAGGACTGTCAATTTCAAATATTACTCCTTTAATAGAACTATCTTCATTTAGCTCTTTTATTTTCTTAATTAATTCTGTGGAAGAAACACCAGATCCTTCAAATAACGATCCTCCACTTCCTTGGGTAGTTATTACTCCATCTAAAGGCACAACAATTATTGTGTTCCCAGTAAATTTATTATCATTAAATAATACAGATGATACTAAACTAGCTATAAGAAATAACCCTATTACAACAAAAACTGCAACTAACCATTTATTCATTTTAAAATCATCCCTTTTTCAACTACATAAGTTCCACTAAAAACTTCAAATAATCTTTGGTTTGTTTTTTTGAAAAACATATAAAGCACATCTACCAATAATACTATTGGAAATGATTTCGTTAGATTCCTTAATATAGTTTGCTGTAATCTTAATTCTTTTTCTTTAGAAGCGACATAAATATTCAAAATCATCTTACCAATTGTTTGTTTAGTTATCTGTTCCAATAAAACAAAATAAAGTAAAGTTAATCCAGCTATAACTAAACTTATCTTAAATATAGTTTCATCTCCACTGATTAACAAGTTTAAACTGACATTTTTAATATACTTTTCAAATGGAAGACTTATGAATAAATTTATTATTAAAAAATCAATAACATAAGCTAAAAATCTTTTCCAGAGATTTGCAGCAACTAATTTTGAAGTTATATTTAACTTGGCAACCATTAAAATTTAAACAATTATGGAGAATATAAAGTTTTAGTTTAGATCATAATCTATATCACCAGGATCTGGAAGTTCTTCATCAGGGATCATTTCAGGGGCTTCATTAGGATTACGCCAATAAGGAAATGGTTTTCTATTTCTTTTTTCAGGTCTAGTTGGACCTTCTTCATAGGGTATATAAGGAATTTCAGGTTTTGGGGTATTAGGAGTATAAGGTCGTTCATGACCAGCATAATAGCTTGAAGTATATTCTGCCATTTCATAAAATTATGAAGTAACTTATTTAAACCTTACTCTTTTATTCTAGAAAGTTTATCTTTCAAAGTTTCAAGATAGTTATGAAATTTATTAGCAAATCTGAGAACTGCCATATTTCCATGTGGTCTGAAACAAATTGAAATCAATCTTATTTCTAACATAAAAATAAAGTTTATATGATTATCTGCAATACAATCTATGTAAAAAGGTATATAAAATTTGTGAATCTCACTTTATTTATGCAAAAAGCAATCCAAGAATTATTAGAGAAATTAGAACCAGGAGTTAATTTAGAGGCTGTAAAAAAAGATCTAGCTAAAAAATATAAATTACCTAAATTACCAACAAACATAGAAATTTTAGAAGAATTAAATCAAGAACAAAAAGAGTTCTACAAAAATTATTTAATTACAAAACCTATAAGGACATTATCTGGCGTAGCCCCATTAGCAATAATGACAAAGCCCATTCCTTGTAGTCATGGAAAATGTACTTTTTGCCCGGGAGGACTAAATTCCTTTTTCGGAGATGTTCCCCAAAGTTACACAGGAAATGAACCTTCTACTATGAGGGCAATAAGATCTAATTATGATCCTTATCTAATAGTTTTCAATAGACTAGAACAATATATCTTATTAAATCAAATTCCAGATAAAACTGAAGTAATAATTCAAGGCGGGACTTTTTGCTCATTCCCTAAAGATTACCAAGAAGAAGTTATTAAATATACATTAAAAGCGATGAACGATTTTTCAGAAATGTTTTTTGAAAATGATAAATTTAATTTTATGAAATTTAAAGAATTTTTCGAATTGCCAGGTTCAATCCACAATAAAGAAAGAACATTAGACATACAAAACAAATTATTAAAACTGAAGGCAGAAGCAGATTTAGAAAATGAACAATTAAAAAATGAGACTGCAAGAATCAGATCTACAGCGTTAGTAATAGAAACAAAACCAGATTGGTGTAAAGAAAAAGAAATTAATGAAATATTAAGATTAGGAACTACAAGAGTAGAATTAGGAATACAAACTTTAAAAGAAGATGTTTTAAAAATTACAAACAGAGGTCACACTTTACAGGATACAAAAGAATCAATTCAATTATTAAAAGATTCATTCTTAAAAATAACTTTACACATGATGCCTGGTTTACCTAAAACTTCAAAAGAAGAAGACATTGAAATGTTTAAAGAATTATTTTCCAATCAGGATTACAAACCTGATGGTTTAAAGATTTATCCTTGTATAGTTATGCCAGGAACACCTCTATATCTACAATACAAAAAAGGTTTTTTTACGCCATTAACAACTGAGCAAGGTGCAGAGATAATTGCCGAATGTAAAAAATTTATTGAGCCTTACTGTAGAGTATATAGAGTTAACAGAGACATACCTACAAAAGTAACTGAAGCCGGTATTGGTAATACAAATCTTCGGCAATTTATTGATAAAGAATTAATTAAAAAAAATATCAAATGTAAATGCATTAGATGTAGAGAGCCAATGAATAAAAAAATAGATTATGATTCTATTAAAATGAAGAAACAATATTATGATTCAAGCAATGGTAAAGAAGTTTTCATTAGCATTGAAGACATTAAAAATAATATTATTTTAGGCTTTTGTAGATTGAGAAAACCATTCAAGCCTTTTAGAAAAGAAATTACTGAATATTCTGCAGGTATTAGAGAGTTGCATGTTTATGGGCAGGCTACTCCTTTGGGTAATGAAGGTTTAATTCAGCATAGAGGTTATGGTAAAATGTTAATGAATGAAGCTGAAAGAATAACTAAGGAAGAATGGAATTGTGATAAGTTGTTAGTTATTTCTGGTATCGGAGTTAAAGAATATTATAAAAAGTTAGGTTATTTAAAAGATGGTGTTTATATGTCTAAAAACTTGTAATCAAAACATTATTAAATGGAATATAATTTAAATATTAATTAATCATGAAAAAGGGTAATATTTTTTTAATTTCTGGTCCTTCCTGTTCAGGTAAAACTGTAATCTCAGAATATATTTTGAAGCATAGAAATAATACAGTGAAAGCTATTTCGTTTACTACCAGAAAAAAAAGGGTTAACGAAAAAGATAAAGTAGATTATTTTTTTATTTCTAAAGAAGAATTTAATAATATGATTAAGGAAAATAAATTTATTGAATTTTCTGAGGTTTATGGTAACCTATA
>CAYNBR010000001.1:30119-44148 GCA_964395935.1 Candidatus Woesearchaeota archaeon | reverse complement strand
ATTTCAAATAAAATTCAACTTCATCCAATTCAGTTATTTTATTCTTATAATCCCCTTTGTCTTCTCTATCCAATAATATGGCTTTAATTCCATAAGTTGAAGCACCTTCTATATCTGTGCTCATTTGGTCACCAACAGCAATTACTTCTCCAGGTTTTAAATTAAATTTATCTAGAATCTTTTTATATACAAAAGGTGAAGGTTTTACAATTCCTTCATTGCAAGATAAGAGCACATAATCGAAATATTTCCTAATTTTTAATTTATCAATGGCTTTTTCTGAAATTGGTGTTGTATTACTAATAAGTATTAATTTTATACCTTTTATTTTCAAAGTTTCTAAAACGTCTATTGTTTCAGGATACAGCTCAACAACTTCTATCTGTGAATCCCAAATTTTAGTCAAATGTTCAAGCATTGCTAAAGGCTTATTAACATCTTTCAATAATTTAGTAAAAAATTCTTCACTTGTTATATTAAAAAGATACCACTCTCTTCTTAATTTTGTAAACTTATTTTTATTTTCTATGCCGATTTCTTGATTTATTTTCTCAATATAACTTCCAATATGGTTTTTATTGTAAGCTAAAGTATCCCATAAATCAAATATTACAGCCCTAATCATAATTTTAAGAAAAATATCTAATTTAATTATCTATCTCTTCCAATAATCGCCCACCTCTCAAGCATATTCAAAGCAGCAGGTCTTCCTTTTTCAAAAGTAGTTCTCATAACAATACCATGATCTGTCATTGTTAATCCTAAAACATCTTCAGCTAAATATTTAGCCCTCCCTTCCGGATCATTTTCAGGGATCTTTGCATCAGTATATAATTTATTAAGATAATCATCTTTCAATGGCCTATAACTTTGCATATCTCTTTGTGTCCAAGCCATAATTAATTTGATTATAATAAGTATTTAAATATATTTCAATTAGAAACTATATTTTATTTACATGCATTCATTCCAAAATTCTTTAAGTTTTTCTTCACAAGTGTATCACATGCTTCATCTTTAGCCTTTGCAGCCCTGTCCAATAATGAATTGGCAAGATCATCTAAACCAACAGCCTGTGCTATTCCTGCTAAGTTATACAATCCATTTTTAGATAAATTTGAATTTTTAGATTGATCTTCAATTTTCTTTTTTACTTTGTCTAAAATTTTATCAGCAAGATCATCTAAACCTAATTTTTGTGCCAAAGCTGCAGCATCAAGCAAGTCACCTATAGAAGATTGTGGATTATTCAAAGTATTTTCTATTGCATCTTGTAATCCTTTCTGTATATCTATGATTTTCGGTCTTCCAACATTTTGTGCTGCTTCTCCAGCATTAACCACATCTGAAGCACTAGAAGGATTCGAACCATCTGTTTCTACATTATTTTGAATGTTTTCTCCAACATTTTGCGCAGAATCACTTGCACCATTAACTCCTGAATCACTCAGATCTCCTAAAACCGCAGCGCCTTCTGTGGCAGCAATTCCGCTTCCAAGCTGTTGATTATCTGCTTCTACTTCATCATAAAAAGCCCCAGCTCTAGAATCTGCACTTTCTTTCAAATCTCCTGAAACAGTTGCCCATTCTTCTGAACTTGAATCATCGTAAGTTGCAGTTGCCAATGCTTGAGCACTTGCATATATGGAAATTTTTGGGGCTACCATCACGCCTTTTTTAACTGCAGAAGAGGGTTCAACGCCATTTATAGAATCAATTAATCCGTCAGCCTGTTTTACACCAATAGGCAGTCCCCACTCTAAAGCGAATAATGCTGCTTGAATATTTTCTGCAGAATTTCCATATTTCCCAATTTGTTTTACAAATTCATAGGCTAAACCCTTATCTAATTTTTGCGGAATAAAAACATCACCTTTAGATACTTCAGCAGCAATTAAACCTTCACTTCCTAAGGGTATTGTATTTCTTGGCAGTATAAGTTCTTCATGTCCTTGAGAATAAATTGGAGAAACAACTGCATATTCTTTATCAATTAATTTTTCAGCTGGAACTTTATTCTGTCTTGCACATATTATAGGATTAAACCAGGTTTTACTTGGATCACATCTATTTCTTATAATCTTAGATTTTTGAATATTTTCTGCAGCTTTCCCGCCTGTAGTATCAAATACCACATATGCTTTAATTCCCAATTGCATGCTGTCAATTATTACTTCTGCACCATAACCAAATTGGTCGCTTAGTGCAAAATGTTTTTCCCCAGTAGGCATTTCTTTATATGGTAATATACTGACAGTTGCACTTGCAGCAGAAAGAACATTCCCTTCAGGAATTATAACATACATTTTTACATCATTTGCCAAATTAGCTTCTAATACTCCGCCTTCCTTGCCAACAATTCTGGATACTGCATTGTTCCAGTCTACTGAGGCATAAGGCATAACACCCTCGCTGGTTCCTTTAACAGTATGTAACTTGGTAGATTCTATTTGTGTATTAACTTCAGGATTATTTTTTGGTAAATTAGTATTATCTATAACACCAATATCAGAATTTTGAGGAGTTACATTATTTACTTGTCCGCATGCAGCAATAAATAAAATTAATAAAACTAAAGTCGTAAAAATAAAAATTCTTTTTTTAAACATATATTAATTATTAAGAAGGTCTATATAAATATTTTGAAAATGGACTGGTCGGGATTTGAACCCGAAGTCTCATCCACGCCAAGGACGCGTATTACCGAGTTCTACTACCAGCCCATAAAAGAAAAATAAATTATATAAAAATCTATTCTAATTCAAAAATCAATAATTCTCCCTTGTTTAGCAACTGTAAAAAAGTCACTATATCTAACCAAGTCTTCTTTTCCAACTTCAGGCAATGGCTCTCCTTTAGTTACATGATTTGCTAAAGCCCATGCAAAATAAGGTGTAAAATCTAAAACTGTTATTTGCCCAACACCAGGTTCATCTTTTTTAAAAGTCATATTCGGGTGGCTGTTAGAACCATGAACATTTATTTTATTATCTTCTACCAATTCATAAGCCCCTCTAGTTGAGAATAACATATGTGATAACATTGCATGTATTTGTTTAGGTCTTCCATATTCAGCCAATCCTTCCACTAAAGTTTTTTGTAAAGTTCCAAAAGTATCACCCTTATCATCTAATGCAACAACAATTTTTCCATCTATTCCACAAAAGTTCTCACTTTTCCATGTAACTTCTGCTTCTAATTTTCTTGGGTCATTAGGTGCTTGTCTATATTTATTACAATGGACTCTGGAAGTTTTTGGCATTCCCAACATATCATAAAAGCTTTCAATTGCATCCTTAGCACCTTTATCCGGCGCAACTATAACTAAATTACTTCCATCTCTTTCTAAGGCAATGCCAGATCTCAATAAATAATTTACAAATATTGGCACAGAATTTAAATTAAATAAAACTTGTTCAGGACTAGATTTGTAAACTTCACCATAAATTCTATCTGTAGCAGAAGAATGTCTGTCCAAAGTTAAAACTCTTTTTATTCCGGCATTATGAAATCCCCTAATAACCACTTCTAGATTAAATGGCTGCCCTTGCATTTTTCCTAATTTACGCCTCTTACCATCAGAGATTTCATCAGCCTCTGCAGTATAAATTAATGCTGGATCTAAATCTTGTCTATCAAACATATGTTCTGCCAAAACTAAATAAACCTCTTTCGCTCCAGCTCTGTGTGCTGCATCAGCCATAAATTGTATTCTCGCAAAAGCAGCTTCTAAAGTTCCATTGTATGCAGATTTTGAATAACTATAAACAATACAAGCTTTCCTTCCAGAAAGTCTTCTAGAATCTTTAGTTGAAACAGCTTCAGTAATTGTAGGGCAATAATCTCCATTTGCAAAAGGAACATTTCTAACAAGTTCATCTGGATCTCTTATCTTAAAATGTTGCGCTAGTCTTAATGCAAAATCATCATTAGCCCTTAAAGGAAGAAATGCTAAACCTGCTCTTTCATATTCCATAACAATTCTAGTAGAACAAGTTTATATAAACTTTATTGCGTTGTTGTAACTACTTTCTAAAATAAATTATTTATCTTTTCTAGTATCTACTTTTTTACCCAGCTTAAATAAATCTTCACCATTTATAACTTTTTCAATAGCTTCTTTTAAATTTATAATTTTTATTCTAACTTGTTCTGCATTATCTCTCCATCTAATAGTTACAGCTTCATCTTTTAATGTCGCTTCATCAACAGTTATACACATCGGAGTTCCTGCTTCATCATTTCTAGAATATCTTTTTCCTATACTCCCAGTATCATCATAAGTAACATACCATCGCTTTTTTAAATCTGAATAAACAGTTTTAGCAATTTTTCCAAGTTTAACATCATTTATCAAAGGAAATATGCTGGCTTTTATTGGTGCAAGTTTAGCAGGTATTTTCAAAACTGTATTTTGTCTTTTTTCATCCCAAGTATAAGCTTTAGTAATTACTGCTAAAAAAACTCTTTCCATTCCAAATGTGGGTTCTATTACTTTAGGTACAACTTTATTATTATATTTTTGATCAAAAATTTCCATTTTCTGACTGCTTGTCTTTGCATGCTGCATTAAATCATATTGCCCCCTGTTCGCATTTCCAGCTAATTCTTTGCTTCCAAATGGGAATTCATAATCAATATCAAAAGTAGCAGAACTATAATGGCTTAATTCATCTTTTTTATGTTCCCTTATTTTTATTTCTTCTAATCCTATACTCTTCAACCATAAAATTTGTTCAGCTAACCAGTATGCCTGCCATTCTTCAAGTTTTTTATCTTTCAATATTTTAGAAATTGTAACTTCTTTCAAAGTTTCTTTTTCAGAATTCTGTATTTCTGCATCTAATAACACAAATTTTAAATTTAAATGCTTATCTTCAAGAAGCTCACATTTTTTCTCTTCAGGATTTATAAAAAATTCTATTTCACCAATATGAAATTCCCTGCATCTAAATAAAAAATCTTTAGGTGCAATTTCATTTCTAAAGCATCTTCCAATTTGTGCGATTCCAAATGGAAGCTGCATTCTTGAAGTCTGCTGCACAAGTTTAAAATCCATAAACATTCCCTGAGCAGTTTCCCCTCTAAGATAAGCATCAGCAGTATCTAACGCACCTACTTTAGTTTTGAACATTAAATTAAATTCTCCTTTTACTTCATACTCACCACTACATTCTACACACTTTACTCTTCCAACTTCACTTTTATCTATCTTAGTTGCTTTTTTACATTTTTTACATACAACTGCAACATCTTTGAAATTTTCAACATGTCCAGAAGCAATCCAAGTTTTAGGGTGAGAAATTATACTGGCTTCTACTCCAACAACATTGTCTTTAGAATGTACAAAATAATTCCACCAATTATTCTTTATATTATTAAATAATTCTACACCTAAAGGACCAAAATCCCAAAACCCTGAAAATCCACCATAAATATCAGAACTTCTAAACACAAAACCTTCACTTTTACAGAAATTTGCCAATTCTTCAATAGTAATCTTACTTTTAGAGTCTTTATTTGAAACTTTAAGTTTTTCCATTGAATTATAGTCTAAATTACTAATATTTAAATTTACTGAAGAGATAAATTGGGATTTAGAACAATGCGATAATTATTGTATATTTTATATGACCAATATTACTAAATAATTTTTTATCTTCTAGAACGCCACACTGCCATTCTAACACTTTCCAAAACTTCTTTGCCTAAAGTTTTTTCATTACGTAATTCACTTACAATTTTTTCTACTTTAGCATAAAGTCCTGAAAGTGCTCTTCTTTCCGAAATTTCAATCTTAATATCGAAATAAGTTCCAACTTGCCTTGATTTTGGCCCAATAGGCGTATGTATATCAAAATGTCCTAATCTTCCTTCATTATCATTCCTTATTCTTCCAATTTCAAGTTCTAAATATTCATCATTAGTATTAGCTCTTAAAATATATCTTAATGGTTTAACTTGGGAAGTAAATACAGTATCATAAGGAACTAACGCCCTTACAGGATGTATACTTCTACCCAGCTTTAATTCATACTCAACTTCTTTCTGAGAATTAGGTGAATCAATAAGCACACCTTGTGCTCCAAGTCTAGCTCGTAATTCTTCAATATCTAATTTTCTAAATGCAAACTTACCGTCATGTTCGTATGATGAATAATCGCTTTCCTCACTAAATAAAATTCTGTCAGTAATTGTAGGCATATTATTTCATGGAGAGTTCTATTTTTAAGCTTTTATATTTAGTAACCCTTATAAAACTTCTTCTTAACTTTTAAATATGGAAAATAAATTTGACTTTGAATTAGAAAAAGTAGCAAAAGAAATTAACAATAGAAACTGTAAGAAAGTATTAATTCAATTACCAGAAGGAATTAAACTACATGTTACAGATATTCTAGATTACTTAAATAAAAATACTAAAGCAGAAATTATAGTATCCGGAGAAAGTAACTGGGGAGGCTGCGATTTAGCATTAGATGAAGCTAAAAATTTAAAAGTTGATTTACTAATCCATTATGGTCATGCTCAATTTATCAAAGCAGATTTTCCAATATTATATGTAGAATTAAAAGACAACACAGATCTAACAGAATTATTAAATAGTTCAATAAAAGAAATTAAAGATTATAACAAAATTGGTTTAGTAAGTTCTATTCAGCATGTACATAAGCTAGAAGAAGTAAAGAAATTCTATGAACAAAATAATAAAGAAGTTTTTATTCCAAATAAAAAAGGTTTTTCAGCTTATAATGGCCACGTAGTTGGCTGCGAATATAATTCTTTAAAATTAATAAATAATAACGTAGATTGTTTTATAGTTTTAGGAAATCAATTCCATTCTTTAGGCGCTGCTTTATCTATAACAAAGCCAGTTATTCTTTTAGACACATACAACATGGAAATTGTTAATATGGAATCTTTTAAATATAAAATAATGAAACAAAGAGCAATTGCAATTGATAAAATAAAAAGAGCTAGAAATATTGCAATAATTACAGGAACAAAACCTGGACAGAAATTTGGAGCTTTTGAAGTTATAAAAAATAAATTAGAAAAATTAAATAAGAATGTGATAGTATTAACAATGAATGAAGTTAACCAAGAAAAATTAAATAATTTTCACAATATAGATGGTTTTATAGAACTAGCTTGCCCAAGAATTGCAATTGAAGATTATGGAAAATATTCTAAGCCAATTATAACTTTCAAAGAAGCTTTAGTTGTCCTTAATGAATTAACCTGGGAAGATTTATTAGAAAATGGTTTTTTGTGAACTGCCATTTTTTAATCTTTTATTCCAATTTTTCCCAGCTTCTCTGATTAATGCAGACCATTTAGCCATAGAAGAACCAGGTATTTCATCTTGATAAACTTTAATTCCATTTTTATCATAAAGATTTAGCATATCCAATTTTTCTTGCGTTAAATCACTTGCAACATAGACTCTTGCCCCATACCCTTTATGTTTTTCTAAAATTTGCCCGTCAACAATTGCTGTAACTGTAGTTTCTAATAAACTAAGCTCTCTAAGGGTTTTTCCTGTTGTTTTTATGAAAAAATATTTTGTCATTTTAATAAGGATTACAATAGACTTAAAGATCTAAGAATCTTTAGGTAAATTATTTCTCCTTCTTCTGGCAGTTCTATACAATGAAGTATCATTCATAGCCAAAGCCAATTTTAAATCTAAAAATTCATCAACTTCTAAAGAACCTAATTTATCTGTTAGTTCACTGCTTTTTACTTTTATTTTGCCAGTCTTAATATCATCTAAAAGTCTAGATAATCTCTGATAACCTTTATTTCTATTATCATAATGACCTAGATTAGCATAGATCCTAAGATCGGGTGTAATAACTGTAAGTGGACCTGATGTAACTTGGGTTATAGCATGACTTCGGAGTCTTGGTGGCTCAACTTTTAATCGTCCTAATGTCTTTCCACTTAGTCTTGAATATGCAGCAATTAAATTCAGTATATGTGTACGCCCTTCCGTTCTATTGCTTCTCAACGCTATTCTAGGAACTGCTTCAAATTTGCCTTCGTCTTCTCTGACTCTATAACTAGGAATTCCTCTAGTTTTTAATTCAACTAAATAATAATCTGTCATTACACTGCGACCTAGAAATTGTTTATAAAGCTATCGTTGTATTTTTAATAAAGTAGTTACAAACTTTTCATAAGTACATATACTCTTTGATGAAAAATATCATTTTCTAATTCTACTTCAATTTTATAACCATTTCTCAAATAAAATTCTAAGGCTCTTCCATTTAGTCTTGAAGTAGTTAGACCAATTTTATGGCATTTTTTCTTCTTAGCATATACTTCTGTAGCGTCTAATAATCTTTTACCAAGATTCTTATTTCTATAATCTTCTTTTACAATTAATTGCGAAATTAAACATAAACCCCCATGTACACTAAACTTAGAACAACCTAAAATAATATTATTATCCAGAATACAAATATTAACTTTTATTTTCTTCCAAGAAACACCATTCTTTTTATTTATTGCATCCCACTCTTTTTTCAAAAATTGTTTTACTTTGTTATCTTCAAGAACTTTAATTTTCATTTCTCAAAGCCTTTCACTTCTTCTTACCCTTCAATTTAGTAATTATAGCTTTATCAGAAATAATAGCGGAATTTCCAGTTGCGTCTTCAATTATAATTTTTAATTCTTCATCTCCACATTCAACTTTCCATAATCTCTTAAGTAAATTTTTAGCTTTCTTTCTAATGGTATCTTCATCAGCAGTGTCTCTCTCTGCTTCTAATATTTTTTTAAATCTTTGTAATATTCCTTCAATATTACTAACATAACCTTCACTTCCAACTCCGGGTTCAACTGACATTTTCAATCCTGGAATTTTAATTGTACCTTCAGAAGATTTTACAACCCTGACATTTAAATCTTTAGAATTTTGAATAGTAAATTCATATTTACTTCCTTCTTTTTGTTCTTCAGCTTCAACATCTGAAACTTTATAACCGCAAGAACTGCAGTTCATTCCAAAAATAAATAATTTTCCAAAGTAAGGAATATCTTGTTCTGTCTCATATACAGTTAAAGAATTATTGCCGCACATAGGGCATTTCTCATTGTCAATCTTTTCTTCTTGTCCTTCTTGCATTTGTTCTTTTTTAATCATAATCTTGATGATATAAAACAATTTATAAATATTTTGAAATTAAGTAAAAAAATATATTAAAGCTAAAATCAAAGCAGTTATACTAAAATAAAATTCATATTTAGTACCATAAGGAAATATACCGATTCTTTTTTCAAAATTAAATAAAGGCCAAAAAGGTCTTTTAGGAGTGATAACTAAATAATCTGGAATAACCGCAGTCAACCAAAATATTAAGGGTACATAATTATTAATTATAAAACATAAAGGAAGAATCCAAAGTAAAGAAATTGGCTCTTGTAAAAAAGAATGTAATCTTACTTTTCCATTATACAATCTTTTCTTATCATTTTTCCATTTAGTATAATAAAAGAAGTGATCTAAGTCGATTAATACCCCAAATAAAATTGCTAAAAGAATATCATAACCTTGCAAATTTAAAAATTTTATTAGAAATAAAACTATTGCAAGGTGTATGGTTAAAATCATTTATTGTTGTTGTGTACCAGAAACTGGGGGTAAGTCATTACTTCCCCTATGAACTGAAGCAAATGAAGGAGTAACAACAATCCAATCTTCTGAAAAACCAGCAATATCGCCGTTAATAGCTTCACAAGTTTTCTTTAATTTGTTTATAGCTCTTTTCAATTCAACTAAATCTTTATCTTTTAATGGTTTAATATTAACCAAAGCAATAGTATATCCTTCTCTCAAAGCATCTAATGCAGGTTTTATATCAGCAAAATCTTCAACAATAAAAGGCCTTACTACCACTTTTGCATTTCCTGTCCTTTCAACAGGTTTTGCAGAAATCTCAACGTAATCATCTGAAAATTCGTCTGAACTCGGTTGTTTATTTGTAAATAATTTGTCTAATATGCCTGCCATTTTATATTATAAGTTATTGTCAATATATAAACATTTCTGTTTTAGCATTTAGCAATGGCAATTTGTGTATAAGATCATAGATATTCTGGAAATTATATCTATCTATTCTCCAACTGGGAAACAACACTCCAAATCTGCATTCTAGTATGTTGTGGCAAGTTAGGATCATCCGCAACATTGCTCAATTCTTCTAAAGATTTATCAATTTTCAAATCCATGCTAGTTTCATTATTACTAGTTAATATATCGATAGCAGTTTTAACTCTAACTCTAACATTTTTAGGAACAGTATTATCCCCCTCTATTGAAGTAAGCCCTTCAATTACATCTCCAATTAACATCTCCATAACTATTCACCATCCTTTTCTTTAATTTGAGAAAGCACTTCGCCTTGTAACTTAGAAGCCTTCTCCTTTAATTGATTCTCTTGTTTTTCTATACTTTTAATTCTTAATTCAGCAACTTCTTTTTTAGAATTTAAATCATTATGTAAAATTTCTTTATTAGAAGCAACCATTACAGCTCCAATTATTTTATACACATTTCCAGTAGATTTATCTAATTCTTCTAAAGCATTATTAATTTCTATTAATTGACCTTGAAAACTTTGTTTTTGCATTAATAAATTTTGTATATTTTGTTCTAACATCTGCAATTGCGCAATCTTATTTTCCGTTTCAGCCGTCATTGTTATTATACTGCTTCTGCTAAAGTGCTTGTTGTTCTCTGTTTGTATAGAATCTTAGAACCACAATAGGGGCATCTTACTCTTTTTTTTACTGTTTCATGCTTAATTTCTTTTTGACATTCTAAACACATATAATTTACCATGGTTATTCTCCTATTGCATATGCCTTTGCAGTAAACATATGTTCACATCTCAAACATTGCCATACACCTTTAAATTTTCTCTTTACTGAAATTTTATGACAGCTCGGACATTCATATTTCATCCTCTGTTTTTTCTCTACTTCTGAAACTTTATACCTTAAAGTACCGCCATATCTTGTTTGATATCTTCCAGCACTTCCAGATTTCTTTGAGTTGTCTGCCATTTTAATTAAAACTTGTAAACATGGTTTTTAACTTAATTTATAAAGCTTACCATCAATAAAATCTTACAAATTCCTTTGAAAAATTAAAATGGGGCTACCCGGATTTGAATTTCCCAACCTATGTAAAAGCATAGATTTCCGGGACCACTACCTCCCAAGGGTAGTATCCTAGCCAAGTTAGACAATAGATCTGGTTAAGGAACTATAAAAATTCCTAAATCCCCAATATTTAACTTGACTTTGGGAACCCCAATAAATTTAAAGAAATTTTTATTATTAATAAAGTTTCCTACTTTAGCCAGCCTATTTTAGAAATAAACTTATTAATCGATTGAGCCCTAATTACAAATCTAAAATCTTTAGTTTCTTTATTATCTTTATTACGTTTTGTTCCTCTGTAAATTCCAGTTCTCCCTGTATCAATATCAAAATAATCTTTTAATCCTTCTTTAAGAGAGTGCATAAAACGTTTCCCTTGAGATATATAATCTTCAGTCTTACGCATATTTATCTGTATTCTAATTTTATTCCAGTCATTATAATATCTACAGCCTTCACAGTAAAATAAAACTTGTAAATAATCTTTCATAAAATATTTATTTATTCTTATCCAAAGTGGAATACTAAATGCACAATCAACTTTGTCTCCTTTTGGAGTACCTATTGAATAAAGAAATTTAGCAACTGTAGTATTAAAATATCTATATTGCAAGCCATCACCATAGCTAGTTTCATTCGATTCTTGAATTTTAGAAACTTCTAATCCAAATTGTTTTCTTACGCAATATTCAAAATCTTTTAATGAATTAATATCTTTAGAAGAATGTAAAAAGCCCTTCAAATCTTTATGTAAATGACCATCACCTGTAATGTAAGCAATAATTCTAACTAGTTCCTTAGTGAGAATAGTAGATTCAAACTTTAATTCATCTGCCTTTCTTTTAAAAATTTTCAACCCAGCTTCTGATTTAGCTTTATTTAAAGAACCAAAATATTTACAACAATCTTTATTCAATTTCAAAGGAATATCTCTTCTTCCAGGACTTTTATTTAATTTTTCATTCCACTCTTTTAGTTCTTTCAATATTGTCTCTTTTGTTTCGTTAAGCATAGAATAATTAAACAATTTTCACTTTATAAACTTTGACCGGGGACATGTCCAATGTGTCCAGTGTGTCGTGAGCATTCTATACTAGAAACTATACTTTCTACAATATTAAAGCTTTAAAGTTAAAAACACTTTCTTTAGATTATGGGAAAACTTAGATCATTCGTACATGCTTATTTAACATATGAAGATAAAGTTTGGCTGAAAAATTATTGTGGTCTTTGGGTTCCGCCTGGTGGGCATTTAGTTCGTGATGATATTGATCCGAGATTACTTTCAGATATAAGAGATCCTGAAGAAAGAACAAGAGATGAAATAGAAAGTTTATCTGGAATAAGCGAATATTCTATTCATGGTGAAGGAGATGGAACTTATCTAAACAGAAGATTAATTTCAAGATCCCCAAGAGGATCCCATTTTCATGACATAACTGTTTACTTCGGCAGATTTAATTCAAGGCCATTTGTTGAAGAAGGAAAAGTTCAACTTTTTACTATGTCCGTTTTAGAACAAATTGCAAATAATTTAGATCACAAATCAAAAGTTCTTGAATTTTCAAGATTAGCATTAAAATATTCTGAAAAATATAAATAATTATTTAATATAATATCTAGTTGTAAAATCTTAATAAAAAATTTAAAATTATTTTTTAGCTGCTTCTTTCTTCGGTGCCTCAGCTTTAGCTGGTGCTCCGGGGGCTGCTGCCTTTCCAGGTGTAGCAGTTGGTGTTACTCCTGCTGCAGGTGCAGTTGCTGCTGCTTGTGCTGCGACTGCTTCAGCTGCTGCCTTAGCTGCTTCCTTCTCTTTCTTCCTTGAATCAGATTTAGCTAATAATTCTTTAGTAAGAGCAGCCATCTGCTGCTTTTTTTCTGGAGAAGGTTCTGTCTTCTCATTTTTAATTAATTCATCATAATTTCCAGCATCAATCTCTTTCAAAACTTCTCTTGCATCTTTTCCATCAATTAAAATTCCTGCAGATTGGCAGCTTCCAACCATTGTTTTAACTGCAGATTTCATATTATTAACAATTAAAGAAGATTGTTTCATTCTTGCAACTTTTATAATCTGTTCAAAAGTTATTGCCCCAATTTTATTTATATGTGGTTCTCCTGATCCAGATTCAATTCCAATTTCTTTTTTAATTAATTGTGAAGCTGGAGGTGTTCCTATTGTAATTTCAAATTCTTTTGTTTCCGTATCAACTATAATCTTAACTGGGACTTTCATACCTGCAAAATCTTTGGTCTTTTGATTAATTGTAGTAACTATTTGTCCTACATTTACTTTCAAAGGCCCAAGCGAACTTCCAATTGGCGGGCCTGCTGAAGCTTTTCCACCTTCAACCAATGCATCTACTGTTTGTTTCTTTCCCATTTTAATTCACAATAATAAGAAAGAGCAACTTGGGACAATTTATAAGGTTTTTGTTGAGTTTTGACAAAAGTAATAAAAGATATATTAATAGAATTTTAAAGAAATAAATAAAATTTATTCATCTCTCTTTTCTTCATCAGGATTTTCTTCGCCCTCTCTTCTTATAACTTTAACCCAGTCAGTTTTTACAGTTATTGGAATGGGAATTGCAGCTTCCAATAATTCAACTACAATTTCTTCTTTCTGTTCATCTATTCTTTTAACTTTAGCTTTTTCTTTCTTGAAAGGACCATGTATAATTTCAACAATATCTTTTTCTTGAATATTCATAGGAGATTTAATCTGCTCTAACATTGGTTCTAATTCTTCATACTTAACTTCTTTAGGCAATAAACCTCTAGAGTATGGAACGCCAAAACAAGCTTGCTTTGCATCTTCCTCAGTTTTAGCTTCAATAAAAATATAACC
>CAYNBR010000001.1:22463-30109 GCA_964395935.1 Candidatus Woesearchaeota archaeon | reverse complement strand
ATAACCCCTCATTCCATGAGCATTAATTATACTATAAACTTCATAACCTTTCTTCTTCACATTATTATCTATAAAGTCCATTACTTGTTCTTCTCTGTTTGCTGTTGTTCTTATTGCGAATAATTTATTTTCCATTATTTTAATCCTAATTGCCAAATCATATTTATTATGAAACCTAAAGCCCCAATAATTAAAGTTCCTATTCCAGTTACTTTAACAATCATCTTTAATTCTTCTTTATTTGGTTTTTTAGTTACTTGCCATACTCTTTTGCATTCAATTAAAAATGTTTTGAATCTTTGTTGCACTGAAGGCTTAGTAACTTCATCCATTAATTTAAAGGGTATAGAAAACCTATTTAAAGCTTATTGTTGATGACAATATCAAAAATTCTTTTCTAATCAAAATCTGTATCTGTTTCAAGAGGTTCATTTGTTGGAAGTCTTAATCTGTCTTCTAGATTATTTACATTCTTCTCTTCTCCTCTAATATTTAATAAAGCGCAGTCATCAGAAAGTTCATCAAGAACTATATTACATTCATTATATCTTATAGGTTTTCCCAACATTTCATCATCATAAATTGCAAGAATTCTACGGACAGTTCTTATTTGAAGGTCTCCATCTAATCTATATTCTCTTCTAATTTCCATTTTATGTATCATAAACTAGAACCTAGTCTCTATCAGGTCTAGCTCTTTCAATTTCAAATATTCGTTCATCATCTGCTGAATCCAAAGCTTCTTGCGTTCTTGCAATTAAACCTATGGTTTCTGCAGCTCTCAATCTATGTTCGACATTTTCAGAAGTAAATCTAAAGTGATGGTCGGAAAGATTTTTGACGACAACTACCGCACAATCAAACATTAATCTAACTTCATATCTGCCACCCGCATCAACATACATAGAGTTTTTTATTAGTCTGCCATAGGCTGCTAAACCTAAATCTCCAGGAACAATATATTCATCGCAATTTCTTAATTTTTTTGGCCTAGATTCAGTTCCACCATTGCAAGCATAACCACAACCTTCTTCCATTTTCAATGATGCTCCCCATTTGCTGACAATTTATCTGTTAGTTCTTTTCCAGAATCTATTAATTTTAATTTTTCAGCAGCAGTTCTGCGATCATTTTCATTTCTTGAATAAATTATTACTAAATCTCCAGAAGTTCTTACTGTACATCTTGCAAAATTGTATATGCTCCTTTCTACTTCCAATCCCCAAGTATGTAAAATACGTAATGCCTCTGTACTGAATCCATTATAAGTTTCATGATCTTCTCTAGTCATTTTAATCTACAAACTCTATTCCTAATTCATCTTCTATTTCTCTTCTTTCTTTCTTAGCTTTAGCAGGAGCTTTCACACTTCCAAATATTTGGGGAGAATGTACTCCAGTTACAATAATCAAAGTTCTTATTGTATTCTCTAAATCTTCAGAAATCTGCGCACCCCAGATTATTCTCGCATCTTCATCCAATCTTTCAGTAATAACATTTACAATTTGTCTGGCCTCATCTAAAGTCATATTAGGTCCGCCACAAATATTAATCAAAGCACCATTTGCTCCAGTAATATCAACATCAAGTAAGGGATTTTGAACTGCTTTTTCTACAGACTCTAAAGCTCTATTCTCAGAATCGGATTCACCTACACCAATCATAGCAACTCCTCCTTTTCCCATTACAGTTTTAATATCTGCAAAATCTAGATTAACTAAACCAGCTTTAGTTACTAATTCAGCAATTCCTTTTACAGCATTAGTTAGAATTTCATCTGCAACTTTAAATGCAGTATGTAAAGGTAAATTAGGACATAACTCTAACAATTTATCATTTGGAATTACAATTAAAGTATCAACAGTCTGTTCTAGTTTTTCTAAACCAACAACAGCATTAGCATATCTTCTTTGTCCTTCCATTGCAAATGGTAAAGTTACAATAGCAACTGTTAGTATTCCTAATTTCTTAGCAACTTCTGCTATTACAGGAGCACTTCCAGTACCAGTTCCTCCACCTAAGCCGCAAGTTATGAAAACAATATCAGAATTTTGAATAGTATCTTTAATTTCCTTTTCACTTTCCTTTGCTGCATCTTCGCCAACTTTAGGAACTGATCCAGCACCTAAACCCCCAGTTAATTCTTTTCCAATTAGAATTTTATGAGCAGCATTTGTATATAATAAATCTTGAGCATCTGTATTTATTGCAACAGTTTCCGCTCCAACAATACCAACCTCAGACATTCTATTAATAGTATTGTTACCCCCGCCGCCACATCCAATAACTTTTATTCTAGCTTTCTGTTTTGTAACCAATTGTTCTAATTCTTCGTCTATAGGACTAGATTTTTTAGGCATTTGTTTTAAACTTGCTGCCATTGTCCTGTCTGCAACTTGTCTTAGTATGCTATCCATATACAAAACATCATTTACTAATATTTAAACTTAATTATGATAGAATGGTTTTTACACAAAAGATACTTCCATATCATTAATTAGTTCATTAACCTTAGTTTTAAACTCTTCTTTAGCCTGATTAGGTATAGTAACTTTTAATTTAACTTCTAATTTTTTAATTTCAAGCTTTAATTCATAATCTTTTTCACTCAATCCCAAAAAATTAGTTAATAATGCTTCAATTTTTTCTTTATCTTCACTAATTATTCTTTCTATCTTAATTTCATAAACTATATTTTTCCCAGACAAAGGATGGTTAAAATCTATTGTTGTCCTTCCGCCAGAAACTGATCTTATTGTCCCCATTAATCCAGAAGCATTTATTGTTAAACCTGGAAATGGATTTACATTTTGTTTACGTAATATATCTGTCGAAACAATTTTAACTAAAGTAGGATCTTTTACACCAAAAGATTTTTCAGGACTTAATTCTATTTTATATTCCTTCCCAACTTCTTTTCCTATTAATTGCTTATCTATCTCTGGTAAAATATTTTTTTGTCCTAAACATATAACTTTATTCCCATATTGAGCATTTGGATTATACATTTTCTCACTTTTAGCTAACTCTGCACTAGTCAAATCAAATATATGATTGCTATCTTTTATCTTTCCAACATATGAAACTTCTACAAAATCTTTTTCTTTTATCATAATCATAATGAAGAACGACCACTAAATAATCTATATAAGCTTTATTATTTAAAATGCAATTCACACAAAAACCTTTATAAATAGTCACCTTACTACAAGCTTAATGGCAGAAACAAGACAAGTATCAGCTGGTAATATTAAACCTGGAAATTATATTTTATTAGATAATGTTGCATGTGTTGTTAAAGATATTCAAAAAAGTAAAACTGGCAAGCACGGTTCCTCAAAATGTAGGATAGAAGCAGTTGGTCTAATTAAAAATGAAAAAAAAGTAGCATTATATTCAGGATCAGATAATGTTCAAGTTCCCATAGTAGAAAAGAAAACTGCTCAAGTTTTATCTATCCAAGGAGCCACAGCAAGTGTAATGGATATGACAACATATGAAACATTTGACTTAAATATTACAGAAGAAATGAAATCAGAAGTAAAAGAAGGAGCATCAATAAGTTACTGGATCATCATGGATGAGAAAGTAATGATGAGCAAGCAATAATGGTAAAATTTCCAGAAGCAGGTAAAAGATTATTTGGTAATGTATTTGTATGTAGAAGATGTAAAACTAAAAAAAGAGCAGATCCAGCAAAAGTTAGGGCAGGAAAAGTTAGTTGCAGAAATTGTAAATCAAAAGCTCTAAGACCTGTAAGAAAGAAGTAATTTTAGTAAGTTTTTTATACACCATTAATTTAATTTTTAAAGAGGAAATAAAGGGATGAACTGGGATTTAATTTTTTTAGTAATATTTTTCTTAATCTTATTTACAATCTTCAAAATTTTCAGAAATAAATTCGAAGTCCAATCAGGCATATTTGCATTATATAAAACGAAGTTAGGTTTAAATTTAATGGATAAAATTGCTTCAAAATATCCAAAGACTCTAAATTTCTTAGCAAACATTAGTATTTTCATAGGTTTTTTAGGAATGATTGTAACTTTTGGTTTTTTATTTAAAGGTGCTTTAAGTATTTTCTCACCTTCAGCACAGCCGCAAGTAGCCCCAATACTTCCAGGAGTTAGTATTGCTGGCCTTCCAACATTATCTTTTTGGCATTGGATCATTTCAATATTAATTGCAGCAACAATACATGAATTTATGCATGGAGTTTATGCAAGATTAAATAAAATAAAAATTAAATCATCAGGTTTTGCCTTTCTTGGTCCAATATTGGCAGCATTTGTTGAACCTGATGAAAAACAATTAGCAGCAAAATCTACTAAAGCCCAATTATCAGTTTTAAGTGCCGGCCCATTCTCAAATATAGTTTTAGGTATAATTATTTTAATATTAATGTTATTCATAGTACAGCCAATAGGAAATAATATAATACGAATTCAAGGCGTTGAAATCTCAAGTATAAACGAAACTTTCCCAATAGTAAAATCAGGAATAACTGCCAGTTTTGTAATGAGTGAAATAGAAAATGAAAAAATTGATGATTTAGACAAAATTAAATTAGTTTTAGATCAACATAAGCCAGGAGATATAATAAAGATTAAAGCTGATGAAAAATTTTATAATGTTGAACTCGGATCCAATCCTTCAAATAAAACTCAAGCCTTGTTAGGTATATCAATAAATAATTACAAATACGATAAGACTACCCTAACAAAAATATTCTTATGGTTTTCTTTACTTATATTCTGGTTATTCAATATAAATGTTGGCATTGGTATGTTCAATTTACTTCCTCTTGGTCCAGTTGATGGTGGAAGAATGTTTTATTCTATTGCATTCCATTTCACAAAAAATAAAGTTAAATCATTAAAGATTTTAAAATTTGTATCTTTCTTTGTTTTATTTTTAATTATTCTTAATATGTGGCCGTTTATTTTAAAATTATTTTCTTGGTTATTAAAACCATTATTAAGTTTATTTTAGAAAACTATAAATACAATATTAAAATTTAGAATTCTATGATAGTTGATGTACATTCCCATTTGCAATTTTCACAGTTTGAAAAAGACATAAATGAAGTAATAAAAAGAGCTAAAGAAGCAGGAGTTTCTTACATTCTTTGTTCTGGTGTAGATCATGAATCAAACGTTAAAGCTTTAGAATTAAGTAAAAAATACGACATAGTAAAAGCATCTCTAGGAGTTTATCCATTGGATGCAGTTGGCCTTGGACATTATGATGATGTACAAAGAAAATCAACTAAGATAGACGTTAATTCAGAACTAAAATTTATTGAAAAGAACAGAGATAATTGTTTGGCAATTGGAGAAATAGGTTTAGATTACTCTCCCAAGGAAGATTGTAAAGTAAAAGAACAAAAAGAAGTTTTTTTGAAATGTATTAAGTTGGCAAAAAAATTAGACAAACCAATAGTTGTTCACACAAGAAAAGCAGAACAAGATTGTATAGAAATTTTAGAATCTTCAAATTATAAAAAAGTTGTTCTGCACTGTTTTACTGGAAACATGAAATTAGTTAAAAAAGCAGAAGACTTAGGATTTTATTTTTCTATTCCATCAATAATAACAAGATTAAAACATTTCCAGGAAGTTGTAGAAAGAGTTTCATTAAATAATATTTTGACAGAAACTGATGCGCCCTACTTATCTCCATTTCAAGGACAAAGAAGTGAACCAAGTTACATCAAAGAAACAATAAAAATTATTTCACAAATTAAGAAAATTACCGAAGAAGAAACAGAAAAAATAATTTTTTCAAATTTCCAAAAAGTTTTTCTTAGAAAATAAAAATAGTAAACTATATAAACAAATTAATTTGTAATATATTAAAGAAAATATATCTTCAACTGGGAAGAAGAGGTGTAAAATGGCAGCAAAAAAGAAAAAAAGAGCAGGCAAGAAGTCCAGCAAAAAAAAGAGAAGGTAATTCTCTTTTTTATATTTTTTAAGTCCTAAATTTTTATTATCATTCCACTTTTTCCAGGATTAATAATTAAACTATCTTTTATTTTGTCTCTTTTCTTCTCATTTTCATGAAAATGTCCGCATAAAGTTAATATTGGCTCAGTTTTTTCAATAAATTTTCTAGAACTTTCACATCCTCTATGTTCCTCCCACAATTCATCTAGTTTAGTTTTATAAATTGGTGCATGTGTAACAAAAATTAATTTCTTTTTTCTATCAAATATTTTTAAAAACTGTTTTGTTATTCTTTCTAATTTTTCATCTTTAAAAGAAAATCCGCCAGTACCATATCCAAAAAATAAATAATTTCCAATTTCATAATTTCCAGCATGTATATCTATTAAATTTTTATATTTTTCACATAAATCTTTTATTTCTGCTTCAGATTCATGATTCCCTGGAATTATCAAAGTTGTAATTTTAAAACTATTTAATAATTTACCAGCTTGATCCAAACCAGAACCAAATACAGAAATATCCCCGCAGCAAATTAACAAATCTGGCTTCTCAGTCTCAACTTTATTTTTTATATCTTCAAAAGCTTTCTTATTGCAGTGTACATCTGTAAATGCTAATAATTTCATACCATAATAAAAATAATAATCCTTTTATATGTTCCTTTTTATATTAAAATATGGATTTTGCAGTAATATTTGACATGGATGGTGTTTTAGTCAACTCAACAGTACATATAATGGAATCATTCAGAATACAACTTATTAAACATAAAATAAATTAGGATCATGAAGAACATAAAAAATATAGAGCAAGTTCAATGGGAGATTTCATAAAAGATATTAATAATAGATATAATAAAAATTTTGAAGTTGAAGAATTCAGGAATAATGCTTGGGCGATTCAGCAAGAATTATTAAAAAATGAAGTGATAGATAAAAATTTAATTAGTTTAATAAAAGAACTACATAGTAAAAAAGTCCCATTGGCAGTTGGAACATCTTCTGGTAAACATCGCACAGAGTCAATATTAAAAACATTAAAAATAGAAAATTATTTTCAGGCTATAATTACTGCAGATGATATAAAAGAGCATAAACCAAACCCTCATGTATTCCTAGCAGCTGCTGAAAAATTAAAAATCAAACCTGAAAATTGTATAGTAATTGAAGATGCTGAATCGGGAATTGAAGCTGCAAAAAGAGCAAATATGAAAGCCATAGCTTACCTATTCGATCCAAGTTATAAAGATAGACTAAAAAAAGCAGACGTAATAATAAACTCCTTCTCAGAATTAGATTATAATAAACTTAAAGAATTATTTAAATAAATTTAAAAGAAAAAGGAATTTTACTCTGTTGAGTAATATCCTCTCATAAATGCTGCTTCTTCTGGGCTCAATTCATCGTTTTCTAGTTGTGTCTGTATATATCTGTTTATTTTGTCTCTTGCTCTCATGTCTGCATCCTCCTTTGTTCTCTAATCTTTCTAATGGCAGGTTATTTAGTTGTTTACTAAACAAAATGTCTATCACATCCATATCCAGGTCTATTGGCAACATTATTGCACCTCCAATAAATGTATTTAGGAAATTTTGTTTATAAACTTTGGCCGGGGGCATGTCCAGTGTGTCCAGTGTGTCGTGAGCGTTTGATACTATAAAGTATATTTTACAATATAATAGAAAGAAAGTTTATT
>CAYNBR010000001.1:12406-22363 GCA_964395935.1 Candidatus Woesearchaeota archaeon | reverse complement strand
TGAGCGTTTGATACTATAAAGTATATTTTACAATATAATAGAAAGAAAGTTTATTTTAAATATTAATTTTACAGCTTTCTATGCAGAAACTAAGTTTCCACACCTTCTAGAACTAAAATAATAAATATAGTTATATAAGATTTATATTCTATCTTCAAGTGCTTGTTTTGAGATCATTTTTAATTCAAAATCAGTTAATGATTGGAATGTCTGGATATAAGCACAGGGAAAAAATATCGGTGCTAAAACAATCATCATTACACCATTTAATTTATTATAGGGATTACCATTGTATTTAACTGTAGCCTCACTAAAACATTCTCTAACTATAGCAGCATAAATACTGCTAGCTCCAGATATTCTTGTTCTATATTTATCCCCATTTATGTCTATAAATTTTGGTTTCATTTTAATTAATAATATTTTCTATGTGCTTCCTCAGCGCTTCAACATTCTTGAAGTGGATAGGTTTCTGTTTCTGTATCTTCTTAATCTTCTCTACATATTCAGGTCTTAGCTCTGGTTCTAAAAAACTTTCTTCAGATGGCTTTGTAATTCTAACTTCAGTATCTATATCATACAGCAAATCCATCCATGCATCTCCATAAGTGCTTCCCATAATATAAAGAAATTATTCAAAATATATAAAGTTATTGTACCAACTTCTTAATCCTTAACAACATTAAAGATTTTGCGCGGGCTACACCCTCAGCATTTTAACAGGAATTATATTCAATTACCACGTTTATCAAATTCCATTTTAAAATTCATCTAAAGTCTTATTAGTATTATATTCAACAATGGTTGTTCTTCCAGTCTCATGTCCTTTATTTATTTCTTTTAAAAAAATTATTCCGTTTTTCTCCAAATCTTTAAGTTTTCTTTGTAAAGTTCTATAACTCTTATTTTCCTTTTCTTTATATTTTTCAAACAATTCAGTAGTAGTCTTTCCAGAATTACTTTTAATTAGTTCAATTAATTCAATATCATTATCTTCAAAAGCTTCTATTTTCTTAGCTTTAAAATCATTTAATTTTTTAATTGCATTCTCTGCATCTTCTATTAATATCTTTCTCTGACTTTTAATTTCTGCTAACTCCCCAGCTTCTTTCATTAAGAATAATCCTGCTCTTATATCTTTTAATTCAAATGTTTTCTCCACAACATTAGAAAAAGCATTCTTATCAAAGGTATTTGGTACAAAAGCATATTCCAACCTTTCTTTTAATATTCCTTCAATTTCATTTTTATTATAAACTCTAAAGTCTAAAACATCAGGTGTCAATCTAGATCTAATTCTATTATCTAAATTTACTAAAAATTCATCACTGTTTGTAATTAATATCAAACATCTCCTGAATAAATCTTCTAATAAAGTATAAATTATGCTGTCGTCTTCTAATTTATCTACTTCATCTAAAACAATAACAGCAGATTTTTCATTTAATGTCTGGCAGGCTTCCTTCATTAATTCATCATAGTTTTTATTATGTATCCATTTGTAATTTAATTGCTCGCACATTGACACAGCTATTTTAAAAGGAGTATCTTTCTTCCAGCAGTTTATATAAATGCAATTTACTTCATTCCTATATTCTTCTTGTAAATCATTTAATACACATTTAACTCCAATAGTTTTTCCTATTCCAGGCCCGCCTTTTATTAGTAAATTCTTTCCATTTCTTCTCTGCAATAGAGGTTTTAAAGCAGTAGCAATATATTGCTGTTCATTTTCCCTATACTTAATAATTTTTGGAATATAATCATAATCTAGAAATTGTGCATTAAGAAATAATGATTCATCGCTGCTTAATAGGTCTTTAAACAATTCTCCCATAAATATATAACTTATCCAGTTCTTTTATGGTTTTCTATTCTCTATTATATCTCTTTTATGCCATCGCCAGTTAATGCCATAAACCTCATTCCAAAACCTAACTGCAATATAGCAGAAAGCATTGCCATGTGTTCTTTTCCAGAACCAGAAACTAAATTTACTGCAACTTCAGTATCTGTTAACTTTCCTTGTAAATTTCTTTTAATTTCATCCCTCATTTCTTCTAAACCTTTACTATCATCAATTACAATCATCTCTGCATTTTTAGTATTTGAAAAATTTTCCTTGCCAAACATATTAGTTATTAAAAATACTTTATCCCAGGTTCCATCCTGGATCAATCTAGAAACATGTCCCCATGTTCCCTTCCCAGTTGATAACGAAGCAACTAAACAAGCCATAAAAATTAGTTTCTAACTTTTATATATAAATATTTGTGTGTTCTAGAAAAGAATTTAGTTAGTAAAAAATATAATACAAAAGCTTATTAAGTTTATAAAATAAGTTTGTTCATGAATAAAAAAACTCTGATTCTTGTTTTATTATTTAGTATAATATTCATTATTCTTCTTGCATTGTTGGTAATATCTATTCTTTCTGGGTTTTTACCTTATCATTTACTTGCCTTTTCAAGTTCATGTGCTGAAAAATGTTCTGAAGTAAAATTTGTAAGCTCAGAATGCGTTATGTTTCCAAGTCTGTATAAAGCTGATGAAAGTCCTTGCGGTAATAATGGTGTTAGTATTGGAATGACTAAAGACTGTAGAAATCAACCACGTTTTGGTGGGTCGAAAAATTGTTGTTGCTATAAATAATTAAAAAATTACTTTTTCTCATCTTCTTCAATTTCTTGGAGTATCTTCTTCTTAATCTTATCTTTCAAGTTTAGTTCTTTAAGTAATTCCTTATATCTATTTCTTATTGTAACTTCTGTTACTCCAGCAACATCTGCAACTTCTCTTTGAGTTCTTTTCTCATTGTTCATTAAAGCAGCAACATATAATGAAGCAGCTGCAATTCCTGTTGGTCCTCTTCCAGAGGTTAATTCTGCATCTCTTGCTTTATTTAAAATATCAACAGCTTTACTTTGTGTTTCAGCTGATAATTTTAAAGCAGATACAAATCTAGGTAAATAATCTATTGGATTTGAAGGTAAAATTCTTATTCCTAATTCTCTTGTAATAAATCTATAAGTTCTTCCAACTTCTTTTTTATCTATTCCAGAAGCTTCTGATAATTCATCTAGAGTTCTAGGAACTTCATGTCTTCTGCAGGAAGCATATAGTGATCCAGCTACAACACTTTCCATGCTTCTTCCTCTAACTAATCCTCTTTGTACAGCCATAGTATAAATTCTAGCTGCTTCTTCTTCTACAGACTTAGGTAATTTCAAATAAGAGCTGACTCTTTTCAATTCTGCCAAAGCTAATTTTAAGTTTCTTTCAATTGCAGTTGAAATTCTATGCTGCCACTTTCTCAATCTAAAGAATTTATTTTTTCCTTTACTGGATAATTGGTAAATTTCTCCTTTCTGTCCAATATCGGTTCCTAAACCACGGTCGAATTTAGTATAAGTCATGGGAGCACCAGTTCTTCTTCTTTTAGAAGCTTGATCTTCGTTAAATTCTCTCCATTCTTGGCCAAGATCAATCATCTTTTCTTCAATAACCAAACCGCAATCTCTACAAGTAGCCTCCCCTTTGTCTTTCTGAATAAGTAAATTAGTACCGCCACATTCTGGACATTTTTTTATATATTCCGTAGTCATTTTCCCCTAAAATTTCTCCCGCGATTAACTACCTCTAAATAACTTCATGAAAAGCCTTAGAAACTAATGGCTCTACTAATATATAAAGCTTCCTATATTCTGTAATTATAAAAAAGTAACAGATTTTCTAAATTAAGAAAGTTTATAAGTAAATCAAATCTATTCTAAAAAATGAAGAAATTTTTGCTCATAATTATCTTAATTGTCCTATTATCGAATATAATCCATGCTGCAGATACAGCTGTAACAAATCCAAATGACGGATCAACAATAAGAATTCCAACTGTAAAACCAACTGAAAATACGCTTCCAAAAGGAGAAAATGGAACTTTAGCTCTAACTTTCTTCACAAAATCTTATGTAAAAATATTCGAAGGCTCAAAATTAGATTTTAATCTATATGGTAAAGGTCCAGATGACTTATTAGCTGAAAATAGTTTAATTATCCAAAAAATCAATAAAGCTAGTATTGATTACTTATTCTCTCAAGATAATTCAGCTTATCAAAAAATTACTTATTATCCTCTTAAACAATCAAATCAAATACAGCTAAATTTTACAGGTTTAATACCTTTCATGTTTTTAGAATTTAGTAAATGGAGATTCATAGATGAAAATAATCCAGATAACTCTGTAACTTTATTTTTTAATGTGCCAATTCCTGGAGCATCTAGTCTTTCCCAAACTCAGTCAGACACACAAACAGTTGTAGACTTAAGTAAAGTAAGTTCTGGAAATGTAGAAAAGAGTAATACCTGGATGTATTATTTAGCAGGCGCTCTTGCATTAATACTTGCTCTAGTATTAATTTTCAAACCTTCTAAACATAAAGAAATTAAAAAAGATTAAATAAGAATTCCATTTAATACTGAATTTTGTCCTGGTCTAGAAGTTACTCTAACTTTTCCCATCTTAGTGTCTAATATTGTTCCTTTAGTTATAATATTTCTTCTTATGAAGTTTCTATTAGCAGGGTTATCAATTACCTTATTTATTTCTGTAACTTGTACTTTTTTAGATTTAGGGTCTAGAACGTTAATCTTATTTACAACTAATAAAGTATTTTTTAAACTTCCAGATCTTTCCCTCTTAACTTTTACTCTTGTTTCTCCTATTTTAGTATGTGTAGGTAAAGAAGCTAGATTAGATAATCTTTTCTTTCTATATGCTCTGTATCTTCCGCCTGATACTTTCCTTAATGATCTTTCTTGTGATAATGCCATTTTACTTTTTAGTTTTTCCAATTATTTATATACTTTCCGTTGGACAAATCGAATTTAGATTAATAGCAATCTTTATATATTAAATGAGAAAACAATCAATTTACTATGGAAACAAGACCATTTGATACATTAAATGATGCAAAAGGTAAAGGCGTAATTGTTGAACTTAAATCAGGTAAACAATTAACTGGAAAACTTAAATCCTTTGACCAGCATGTTAATATGGTTATCTCAGATAGTGAAGAAAAAGTTGATGGTGAAGTTAAAAGAAAGTTAGGTACGGTATTTATTCGTGGAGATACAATAATTTTTATTTCTACAGCTTGAGGTTTTCTAAATGACAAAAGGTACTCCTTCAATGGGCCGTAAATCCGGCAAAAGAAGATTCGTTCAAAGATGTAGACGTTGTGGTAAAAGATCTTTCCATGTTAGAGGCGAAAAAAGATGTGCTTTTTGTGGTTACGGAGAAACTGCTAAACTAAGAAGATATAATTGGCAAAGCAAAAGAAAAGGCAAGAAAAGTAAAAGAATAAGACACCATAATCAATATCATTAATTCTTTTTATATTAACAATCAATACTAAACTTTAAATAGAAACTTGTTCTCAGAATTTTTATTGCGGGGATACCAAAGCGGTCAAATGGACTAGGCTTAGGATAATTAATTTAGAAGATACCTAGTGGCTTAGGCCTTCGCAGGTTCGATTCCTGTTCCCCGCATTTTAATACTCCATTCCGCGAAAGTCTGTTTCTCACTTATGGCTTTCCTAAAGCAATTTTATCTAACTTAAAACACTTTGAAGCAAAATTTACTTTTTTGCAAATATTCACCTCGAAGCACGTTCATTGGCGGAAAAGTCTTTTAGGACTCGCAACCCTCAATATAACTAACTTATACGACTTATTATTTAAATCTAACCGGATTTTTAGGACTCGGCTCCGCAAATATGTTATTTATTATTTTGATTAGAAATATTAAAACTCTTCTGCTAACTGAAAAGTAAGAAGAACTAAAAATTTTAGAAGTTTTAATTTAGATTAAAGTTATCATAAGTTTTATAAGTAAGATAAACTAAGAAATTTTATGAAATTTAAATATGCCTTATTAGTAACATTATTAATAGCAATTATGTTTATAGTTGTCAGTTGCGCGAAAACTGAAACAAGATTTAATCAAGATAAAGCCATAGTTAATGAGCTAAAAAGCAATAACTTAGATCAAGAGTTTAAAGATTCTTCAATAGAAGAAATAAATTCTCAAAACATTTTTGGAAACTATAGTATTGAAGGATATGTCATAGCAAGGGATATTATTAAACCATCCTCGAACGCAGACCCAAATACTCCCGAAGAAGGAATACGTTTGCCTCCGTCTATTGTATTAGCAAGTGAAAATAATCCTTCTGAAAAAAATGTTAAAAAAACTTTGATTATATTTACAGACCCATCCAAATTTAATATAGGCGAAAGATATAACATAAAAATATCAATAACAAACACACATGGCTCTTTTGGGCTTAATGGCTATGAAAGAATTATAGAATTAATTAGTTATCAAAAAATAATTTGAACTCTAACTTAAGTAACATTAACTAGTTTTAAACATTTCAATGCACAACCAATACTTAATGCTTTAAGAAACTTATATTTTAACTAAATCGTGAGTAGGGTATATTTTTATTTTATCTTGTTGTTTTAAGTCTTTATCATTACTCCATATTGAACATTTAAGTTTTAATGCTAAAGCAAAATATTGAATGTCTTTTTTATCTGGGCTTATATTTTCTGCTTCTGCAAGAAATTCGCTGAATTCTTCTTTTGGGATTAATGTGATAATGTTTTTCAGTATATCTAAAATTTCATTAAATTCTTCTTCTGTTCTTTTTGTCTTTTTTAGAATTTCACTTTTGTATTTTGCAAATTCTTCTAATAAGAATTCTGGAGCGAACAAATGGAAATTTTCATTAAATATTAATTCTATTGATACTCCTTCTTTTATAAGTGCTGCGAACAATATGTTTGCATCAATAACCAAATCCATAATGTCACTTCCTATAATGTTTCGCTAAGCCTTTGTTTACTTCTTTTCCTATCCTTAAAGCATCTTCTTCTGTCAAAGTACTATCTCTTGTAAATTCTTTGAACTTTTTTAACATATCAATTCTATTTTTTATAGCTGTTCTTGCTACAGCACTCCAATTTATTTCCTGGAAAAGATCCATTTCTTTCTTTAACTCTTCAGGTACAGATAAAGTTATACTAACCATTTAAGCCTCCTAATACTTTACGTTTAATATGTATAATACGTTTAGATATTTAAATCTTCCTATTATATAATGCACAACCCATACTTAGTGCTTTAAGAAAACCAAAATTTAGCGGAAACAAACAAAGACCCCGCATTCCACTTACATCAATGTGCGTGAACGTCTGACGTTTATTCTAATGCCTAAATAAAATATTAATTATTCTTTAAATAATCTTCTCGCTTAGATGAAGTAGCAACAAAATTTATTTTAGAAAGATTCAAATCACTTACTTTTCCAGTTCTATTTGTTTTTTATAATTTTCTAATAATTTTCTTAAGTTGTCAACTCTAGACGCACATAAATCCGCATAAGTATCTTTTGTTAAAGCACGATTTCCAGTAACTGTAATCCCGACTAAAGCTCCACCTTCAGTAAAAATAGGTCCACCACTATAACCTGGGCCAACAGTAGCATTTGTGCATACCAGGTGAAAATTAGTTCCTTTTCCATTAGTTGTCACATCACTATCGGTTACCAAACCCTTCTGAAAATAAAACCTGCCATCTTGCACACCATAAAGTTCTATAGGCTCCCCCCTCTGGGGCGATGTTTGAGTAATACCAACATTAAGTTTAACCTCTAAACTTCCCTGAGGAAGGTTAGGCATTATACATGTCACTCTCCCCTTCTTATCTATTTTTTTATCCAAAATTCCAAATGCAACATCATGTTCTCTACTGTAAGTCAAGACCTTTCCCACATATTGTTTTCCTGTATACTTTACATTTATTTCCTGCAAATTACTGCCCTCGATTACATGATATGCAGTAACAAAATGACCGAAATTTGTCAAAATAAGTCCAGAACCAGTATGATTATCAGTAGTCGTAATTTGAGCAAAATTTCTAGCTATATCTTCTCTAGATCCCAAATAACGTTTATTCATTCCAACTAAAAGATCACCAATAATTCTTTCATTCTGCCACAGGTTATATCTTTCATCTGTTCCTAAAACTCTAAAGGAAGATACTTCCATTTCCCAAGATTTTTGCATATATTTTTGCATATCTTTGAATCGCGAAAACTCTTCCTGTGCACGAACGTCTGCTGCTCTTTGTTTAATATATCTATCTAATTGTGCATACCCTCTTAGACCTAAGGCTAAACCTAATGCCAGTAAAAAAATTTTACCAACTTTGGGATAACCATCAACATCTTCAAAAGAGAACAGTCTATTTAAAAAATTCCTTTCATCATTAGATTTCTTGCTTTTTTGCATTTTATTAAGATTTACTATTTTTTTTGATAAATTTTTGATAAATAATCTGTTTTTTATAAACTCCAGGAATTTGTCTTCCTAAAAATTTTACAGGTGTTAAAATATCCACTTCTTTAATGTAGTATCCGTCTAATGAAAAAGTACTCGGAGCAAGTAAACTACTTAAAGCAGGATTATCAACTACTGCATCTATTAATTCCAGATCTGGACTTTTTCTTAGTTCTTCTAATTTAGGAATTTCTTTACGAGTATCTGGAGTAAAATAAAATCTAAGACCTCTTTCACGTGCTACAAAATCTACAACAGCTTCAGTTTCATTCCTTTTCTGTTTAATTTTATAATCGCCTACTTGCTCTAAAGGTTGATCGCATACCTGCAATCCATCAAGCGTGCCACTACCACCTGAATTGTAAAGAAGTTTAGCCCTTGTAGCTCTTCTAAATAAATCTTTAATAGTTTTTTCTGCTTCGCTTACATTAGCTTCTATCTCTCTTTCTTTTAAGAGCGCATCTAAAGTGCTTTTTAATAATAATTGTGTGTAAACCATAATATCCAATAGACATTAGTCTTTAAATATCTTACCATTTTTACCACTTTATAGTAATATTAATACTCAATCGTCTTCATTTATAAATAATTACAATTTCAGATATATCGGCAATGTTTATATACTAGCTTAATTTACGATATATATGGCTGAAAAGGTAAAAGAACGAATAATAAAGGTATTATTAACAAATAAGAACCTAACAAAGTATAGAGTAGCAAAGCTAGCTAAAGCTTCATTCCCATGGACACATGAATTCTTAAAAATTTTAGAAAAAATAAAACTAGTCAAAGAAACAAAAGTAACAAACGTAGAAGGACTAATAGATTACTGGGTAAAGATAAGAAAGAAACCAAAACAAAGAGAATACCTAATACAAGAACCTATAGAAATTATAAAAAATTCAAACTTAGATTATGCAATAACAACCTATTATGCTGAAAATGTCTTACAAAGATATATATTTCCATCAAGACTAGACTTCTACATAAAAGAAGAAGACCTAGAAAAATGGCACAAACTACTAACAAGCAAAGGAGCATTATACGGTAAAGGCAACACAAGAATACTAATAGACTCATCAGGATTATTCCTATCACAAAAAATCAAAGAACTAAACATAGTATGCTTACCACAATTAATACTAGACTTAAAAATTGAAGGAGGACCAGCTGAAGAAGCAGCAGAAATGCTAATAGAAAAAGTAAAAGAAAATGTATAACAGGAAGCTTTAAATATAACTGTTAACTATTAGTTAATAACTATTAACAAAATGGAAACAGATAAATTATCTCACAAAATACTATTACTCTTGCTTAAAGACTTCACTAAAAACCAAACTATTACAGAACTAGCAAAAGAATTAAAAATAACAAGAACTGGAACATGGAAAATACTCAAAAAATTAGAAACGCAACAGTTTATAACATTAAAATCTTTAGGTTCTGGAAAGACAAGCACATACATAATAAGACTAAACTGGAGTACATTAACAGAAAAGGCATTAGCATTATACTTAATACAAGAATCTTTAAAACAAGCAAGATGGATAAGC
>CAYNBR010000001.1:0-12396 GCA_964395935.1 Candidatus Woesearchaeota archaeon | reverse complement strand
AGTAGAATTCCTAATAATTTACGGAAGCATACTCCATAATTCAGAACTAGCAAAGGACATAGACATACTAGGAATAACAAATAAAGAAAAGTTCACAAAAATAGAAAAAACAATACAAAAAATACAGAAAACACAACTAAAAAAAATACACTCAATAAACTTCACACAAAAAGAATTTGAACGAGAACTACAAAGCAATAAAGCATTTATTGATGCAGTAAAGAAAGGAGTAATATTATTAGGGCAAGAAGAATTCATACAATTCATGAAAAGGATACAACTAAATGGACAAACTGAAAGAATGTTTTAGCAATGCTAAAAAAGACGAAGAAAAGGGAAAGAAACACAAAGGATTGTTATTCACTAAACTAAATAATAAAGAAGCTGAAGAATACGTCAAAAAAGCAAAAAAGAACCTAGAAATTTGTGATGTATACAAACAAATGAGACTAGATTATAAAATTCCAGAAGAATGGTTTTACACTTTATACTATTGTGCTTTAGCTATACTCTCAAAATTCGGAGTGGAAAGCAGAAGCCAAAGATGTACGGCACTATTCCTAAGATATTTGAAAGACAATGGTTTAATAGAATATGATGATGAATTCATAGACAGAATAACAGTTTACAGCGATAAAGAAGAAAAGTCAGACGTAGACCAAAGAGAAGAAGCACGCTATGGCTCAGCAGTAAAAAGCGAAGAAGTAATGCACAAATACAATATGATGGTAGAAGTATGCAAAAGAGCAATAAACCAATGCGAAGAAATAGTCTTTTCACAAAAACAATACAAAATACCAAAAGAGCTTGCAGATTAAAAATGGCAAAATCAAAAAATTCGAAAGATAAAAACAAAGTAGCATTGCAAGAGCTACAGCACTTTAAAAAATTAATAAAAGGTCACGAAAAGATACTAAAAGCAATAGGTAAATTATAACTAGAATCAAAAATAAAAATCCTTATTAACTAAGCTAGTCCTAGATAAATAATGAAATATGGAAAATACAGGTTTTCTACAATTTTTCCTAGAACATTTGATTACTTAAAGAATTATATTCCACTAAAACACCCAATGTATTTAGATAAGCCCATGCCAGATCCAAATGTTATTATTAAAAAAGCTAAGAAAAATGATCCAGCTGGCACTGGTGGAAAAAATAAAATAATTATTTATGCAGAAAATCTATTAATGTATACAACCTACTTTAATGCATCTAATTTTAATTTCAAAGAAGAAAGTGAATTACTAAAATTCCTAAAATATTGCGATAACATAGCAAAAATACAGCACGTTTTAATTCATGAATACGAGCATGTAATTCAGCATTTGAATCATGGCTATTCTATTTTCAAATCTAAAATTTTTCCATTTTCAGAGAGAATAGGTTTATACAAGTACGAGGGAATAATAAGAGAATTTGGCAGGTTTATAGTCCCACCAAGTGGATATCATACCTTCTACATAAGAGTACCAAATGAAGTTGAAGCCAGACTTTCAGAATGGGTATTTCTAAAGCTTAAAGGGCACAGTGTAGATGCAATTACTGCAATGGATTCTGTTTTAGGAGTTCAACTCAAGTTAAGATCATTTAAAGAAATTAAAAATAAGTATGAAACATTATGTCTTGCCTTAGAAGAAGCTAAACTAAAAAATGATAAAAACCATATTAAGTTATTGACAAGAGAAAAAGAAATATTTAGATTGTTATTCAAAATATATAGCGAAATGAACATTGAAGCTGAAAATTTAGTAAATCAATTAAGAGCTAAATACCTTGCAACTATGAAATATAAGGATTCAGCAGATCTAATAAAAAATATTTAATTTCATTTCAAAGTATTAATCTTCTTAATAAAATAATATTTCTGTATATTTATTAGAATTATAATTAAAAATAATAAAATAGAAGGTAAAACTATAGAATATTCAATATAAGTTAAAACAAATATTACACCAATTAAAAATAAATAAATTAAATTAGTCAGTGAAATTCCAAAATACTGTAAAATTAAATTCTTTAGTTCCTTTAATCCGAAACTAATATTCTTCTTAAAAGATTCTTTTCTAGTAAATGTATATGAAAAATAATTAATTATTAAAATTGACATTAATGCAATTATTAAAATAATTAAACTTAAACTATTGCCAGCATTAAAATATAAATAATCCACATAGTCTAATAAAGATAAAATCAATATAAATAACAACAATATAGAAGCTAAGCCAAATAATAAACTAAATATAACTTTACCATTAGTATTAATCTTCCAGTAAATTACTTGAAATAATAAGAATAAAATTAAGACAACTAAAGGAAATATAACATAATTTAACATTAAAGCTTTCTTAGTTATTCCTTCTACATAATTTATTTTCTCATTAGCAGCTTGTATATCTAAATCTTGTAAATAGGTATCCCCTAAACTTTCTTTTATCTGTTGTATATCTGTAGAATAATCTTCTATTTCTATTAAATAATTTGCAGTCATATTTCTATTAACTACTAAAACCAATATAATTAGGAAAGTAAAAACAATATCTAATAAAATAGAATAAACTAATTTATGCTGGAAGCGCATTGCAATCATATCCCACTTTCAAAAATATACTATTCTTGCTAACTATATCTTTTTTGCATAGGGCAGCGTACTCTCTGGTTCTAGATTCTAATCCAACTTTAGTCCAGTCAAAGTTTGGAGAAGGATCCCATTTTCCTCTTTTTTTATAAGAAACTTCAAAATGTCCTAAAACTCCAATCTTATTAACATCATCTTTCTTTAATTGAATGTTATATTTATCAGCTAAATAAAGCAAAAGCTGTTTCAATACACTATATTGTTCTTCTGTATACTGATCATTTGCATTTCCAGTATTTACAATCTCTATCCCTATGCTTTTAGCATTAACACCTTTTGCATGCCACGCAATAGTATTTGTATCTACAAGTTGATATAAATCTCCATTTTTATCTAACAAATAATGCGAAGAAAGTCCATCTGCTTTTAATCCTTGGATTGCTTCTTTAGCAGCATTAGTACCAGTGTGGTGTAGTACAATTAAATTAATTGCATTGTCTTTCCTATTTGCGCCATGTGCAAATTGTCCCAGGTAAGTTTCTATCAAATTTATACCTTCAAGACTAGGTTTTACAATTTCTATAATTTCAGGAGTATCGGCAGCTTCTTTTTGTGGGTCATTTGTATATTCAATTAATTTATTCCCATTTCCATCATAAACTGTAAGTACAGGATAAACTGCACCTTTGTAAGGCTTTTGTGCATTAAATATGCTTCTCATTACATTTGTTCCATCTTCCAAATCTAAGTCTTTAAGACCCTTCATTATATCTTCTCCTAAATCTGAAATTCCGATGTAAAATGGAAGATGGCTTCCTAATCCTTTAAAATTCGTATCTTTATTTTTCTTCCACATCCAAACATTAGTTTCATAAGCGAATTGTTCATTATCTCTTGCAGTATCTCCATCTTCAACTTCAAAGACATTTGGCTTTTTTACTTCTTTATTTACAACAATAGGAATTGCAGCAGATCCAATATCAACCTCACTTTCTTCATCTTCTTCTATGACTTGAGTTGTGCTTGTAGTAGTTCCTTCAGCATTAATTCTTTTATAAATATTTTCAATATCGCTTGCATATTTCTCAGCATTTAATGGAACTCCACCAGCCTTTACAACATTTCCAACACCTTGATTATATGATGCTGCTATTTCAGCAATGCCTGGCGTAATTTTACGTTCTCTTAAATAATTCTCTATCCACTTTAGATATTTTGCTGCAGCTTCAATTGATTTTTTAGCATCAAATCTTTCATCTTCATAAATACCGCCAGAGTTAAGTTGCATCTTGCAAACTTCTTCTTTTCCAACCCTACAGTTAGAAACCGTAAATCCATTACATAATTCTGCAGGAGATTCTTTATAATCAAAAACCTTTAATCCCATATCAATAGCAGTTCCTCTCAATAATTGTGCTATTCCCACAGAACCACATTCTGAAACTACTTTAGGATTCCATCCACTTTCTCTTTCTATTATGGCCTTTAATAAAATAGGATCAACGTCATATTTTACACTAGCTTCCTCTGCATATTTTTTATAAGGAGTCAAAGGAGGTAAATTTGAACTTTTACTAGAACTTGTTTTAGATGTTAATGGAACCAATGGAATTCTTGCTTGTATATAATCTGCAGCTAATTTTTTAGAATCTATTTGCATATCTTTTGTTATATCATAAGTTACTAAAGGCATACTACCTAGATAATCTAGTATTTGGACACTTTCAGAATCAAGCTGAGCCTTATTATTGGCCATTGCTACAATAGAATTAATCCCATCATCTAAATTCTGTTTATCTTCAAGGCTAGCAACAATAGAAGAATAAAATTCAGAATTTATTTTATTCGTTCCTTCATCCAATGCTTTGAAATTATTTTCACTTTCTAATTTCCATTCCCAGGTGTTTCCATTATGTCTTAATTGTAATTTCTCTCCGCTTTTATCATCTATTTGAAGAATATTTGGTTCTGAAGAACTAGTCTGTAAGTTTTGTTCTTGATTTGTTGTAACAGTTGCAGTTCCTTTCATTGCAATTGCCAAATTATAAAATTCTTGTAAAGCTTGATTATAATGATCTACATCTGTTGTGGACATATCATTAGTTATCTCACTATAAATTTTTTCACCAATAGTTAACCTGCTGTTCCCTAAATCGTAGCTAATTCCTTTTCCATCTACAGAAAATGCAGCATTAGATTGTGATACAATTAAATGTTTTAGTAATGGATCTAAAGCTTTATAAAATTTCATGTTTGGAGAACTTACAGCATCGGAATCAAGTAATTTTGATATAAATACTCTTGCTTCATCTGAAGGAATATCTTTAAGTGCAGGCATTCCCAATAAATTTTTTGGATCACATGTACCGCCAAATAAACTTCCCAATCCCAAAAATCCTTCCTGGCACCAATACCAATCTTTATTTTTAAATTTAACTGCATAATCTTGCGGTCCAGGAAGATCTATAATAATAATTTTGGATTCTAAAGGATCAGTCAAATCAACTTGTCTAGTTCCTAATTGTTGTGCTTGGTTTAAAGTTATTAATTTTTTCCCTATTAAAGTATTTAAAAAAGTATTATAATCTAAGGACTCACTTTTAGTTCTTTCAAATGTTTCAACTTTATTTTCATCATCATCTGAAACAATTAATTTAGGATAAACTGGTAATTGTACACTAGAACCAACAGGAGTATTTAGAGCAGGAGTTTTTGCATTTGCTTCACCAACAATTAAATTTAATCCATCTTCTAAAGTTTTTCCATTAATTTTTTCTAATAAGGTATTTGCCCAGTCAGATCCAGAATCTTGCCCAATGCCTGTAGGAACAAAATCATCCTTACTGCCATGTTTTCTCCATCTCCAACTATTAGATTCAAATTTAAGATCCATGTGCGGAGCATTATCAAGTGCATCCACAACTTCAATAGTAAAAGGATTATTAACATATAATTTAGCAATTTTATTTGCAGCGTCAGTTAGCGGAACAATTGCAGGTGCAGGAACTATCTCATCACCTTTGCCTTCAGGACAACAGAAAACTCCAAACATAGAACCACAACAATCTTGACCACCACATTTATTTCCAGTAACGCAACCATTAAATGATTCATCTTGTCCATTCTTAAAATTATTTTGACAAACATACTTAGTTTGACCATCAGGATTATTCTTTTTATGGTAGTCAGTACATAAAAATTCTCCAGTAGGTGCTCCAATCTTTAAAACTACCTTAGGTATTCCTGTAACAACTTTATCTCCATCAAGTTTCTTAGCTTCTTCAAACAATAATATTCCTTCATAATCTCTTTTTAATCCCGCAATTTCTTTATATCCTTGAGCCTCTCCATAAATTGCTTTTGAAGGTACAGAAGGATCTAAACTATTTTGTGCCAAAGTTCCATAAGTTATCTGTCCATTATTTGGAACACTAAGCGTAGCATAAGCTTGTAAACTTTCTTTTACACCATTTATATCTTCAAATTTATTATTTTGATTTACTAAAATTAAATTTGGCTTTTGATCACTTATTTTTTCTGTACAACAATGAAAACCAGAATTACAGCAAACAGTCTGTGAAGGTGCACCACCAGTTATTACATTACATTCATCATTGCAGATATTTGTTTTTTTAAGCTCTCTAAGATTTCCCTTAATGCATGAATAAGGTGTAGCACCCCCAGAGTTCTCAGCAGCGCAAAGCTTATCTGCTTCACTTGAAGTTTGAGCGTTCACAATATTAACTAGTAAAATAAATACTAACAATGTTAAAATAATTTTTTTATTATGGTCCATTTGTATTTACTGAAACTCTCTCTACAGTTTGTGTATTGCTTCTTGCAGCACTATTAACTAAATTAGTCATTGAATCTAAAACTTCTCTTTTCTTGCTTTCTAAAGCAGCTAAAGCAGCTTGACTTGTTTGTTCATCAATAAATTGCCCAAGATCTAAATTTCCATTTTTTCTTAATGCTATTAATGCTTCATTCCTTAATCCAGCATCTTGTATTCTTACACTTGAAGTATCGATCCAACAACTTCCTAAAGATTTTCCATTGGTATCAGTCCCGCAAGTTCCAGCAGTCTCCCATCTTCCAGGTTCTTGTGTTGGTTCTGTAATTGCACATACTCTCACAATTCCATTTGATAAGAAACTCCTGTCTAATCCTGATGTAACTAATCCAATAGCAGGTGAAGTTCCTTGTGTTAATCCTGCAAATGCATTTCCTCCAAATCCTGAAACAGAACTTGATCCAGTAACTCCAACTCCTCCAAGGGCACTTGCTCCGCCTAAAGCAGCTAGTCTATTAGCAGAAGCTCCAGGAGTAGATGCATCATCTGAAGTACATTGTGCAGCAGTTGTAGCATTTCTTCCAGCTTCTTTACTTGTAATATAATCTGCTAATTCTTGAACACCAAATGAACTATCAACTTTTCCAAAGCCACAATTTTCCTGCCCATTTATTGTTACACAAATTTGATTATAACCTCTAGCTCCAACTCTCTGTACAGATTTTTGTACATAAGCTCCTGTCTTAACAGCCCCCTGGAATCCACCTTGTTGTTCATCATCTCTAAATGTCATATACAATGGCTGTAATCCAGTTTCCCTGTTTACTAAATAAACACTATAAACTATAGGCTGCTGTATTCCAGAAGGTAAACTTCCACCAAGTAAACTTTGCGGTTGTGAATAAGCTCCTTGATAATATCCAGTGCCGGCATAAATATGGTAGAATGCTTTATACAAAGATAATTCTCTTGTTCCATAAGGTATGTATGGAGAACTAGCTCCTGCAATATCTCCAGGTGCAGCATAAGGCGCCTCATCAAAGAATGCAGTAAACTGTGGTGGATTTTCTGGTTGTGTTAATTGATCTAATAATTTTCCAAAATTAGGTAATTTACCATTAACACTATTTCTACATAGTTGGGTTCCTATTTCCTGCGATGACTGTCCTAAAAATTGTGCTGTATATGTATCTTTGTATTCACTTGTAAATACTCTTACACTATCCCCAATGTTATTAAAGTTATTATGGAAATTTAAATATTCATTTCCTCCGTTTGGTTCACTAACTTTTCCAGAAACCCAGTCTATTAAACCTCCAGAAATATCTAATAAGCCGGAAGCTTCTCTCCACATCATCTCGCAGACTCCGACAGATCTTATATAATCACAAAATCCTACATCCTCTCCCTTATTCAACTTAATTTCTAAACAATCTTTATAACTTTGTAATAAACTTCTCACATTTTTTAATCCAGCATCTATTCCAGTTAAGCACACAGGAACAGCAATCCCTTGATTTATATTCGGGAAACATAATACTGTTGAGCCTATAATTCCAGATTGAATTACATTTCTCGGTTTTACTTTTCCTCCCAAAGTGCATCTTGAACTAGGGCACATTACTGGATCGCATGCATTAAACAAAATTTTACAATCTTCCGGATCCATTACATCTGTACATTGAGGATTTACTAAATTACTAAACTGGTCTGCTGAATATTTTATACATCTTAAATTTTTACCTATTGGATCTCCATCTTTTCTGCAGACTCCACTAGGCTGTCTATTTAGTAATTTTCTTTTTAATGCTGAATTTGCTGCTAAATCTATTTCTGATTCTGTTCTTTGTAATTCATCGTCTCCTCTTCCACAATCTATTTTTCCATTTGGACCTACATTCCATAATTGTAATTTCTTTATTCCTTTATCTCCAGTAGGATATCTGCTTAAAACTTTAACAAAATTTCCTCTTAAATCTGCATCACTTTCTCCCCCATTTACACCAACAGGATAACATAAAGCTAAACCATCAGTATCATGTATTGATTCTACTGCCCCAGGAGGATAAGAATATGTTCCGCTGGTAGCTCTTCCTGCTTGATCTAATTGTATTGGGGAATTAAAAAATAGGGGTTTACATTCAGTCCCTTTAACTTCTCCATGCAATGTTTCACAATTAGTTCCAGGTTGATCAACTATTTTTCCATTTTCATCTATGAAACTTGCAGGAACATAAATCTGTCTTCCTTTTTCATCAGTTGCAATATTCTTTTTTGCTGCATTTATTTGCGCATCACAATTATCCCCATTAGGCGGGCAAAGTTTCTTTTTTAGAGTCCCTTCATCATTTTTCGTATCATACAATCCTTTATTATACTGATTTAATCCAACCATCTGTACAGTATCTATTTGTGATTGGGGATTAGTTGTAACTCCAGGAACAGGTGTAATTTGTGCTGCCGTTTTTGCAAGGAATGCAGTTGCTTTTATTGACGCTTGATCTGCATTTTTATCTGGAACATCAGTAATTAACATTCTTCTTAATGTGTTTTTGTCTGCTTCTTGTTCAGCAGTTTTTCTAGATTCTTGTAAAACTCCTATTGCATTTCCTAAATATGCTTTCTGTAGATCTGGGGATAATTTATCATAAGCTCCCTTATTTGCATTTATATATTTCTGGGCTTCTTCCAAATCACTTATATATTGATTAGTATTAATAGCCTTAAAATTATTTTGAAGAGTCTTTCCATAAGAACTATCTTTTATTTTATCATCACTTAAAGCAGTTGAATAAGCAAAACAATCTATGTAATTTTTCTTTATACTATTACTATCTACTCCCTGTGCTTCAGCAGAATCTCTATATTTACCAAAGTCCCCGCAGTTGCTATCTGTCAAGTCTTTTATGTCCGCAATATTTCCTTTTAATTTAGTATTTGCCTCACCATATCCTTTCTCTAATTGACTTGTAGTATACTTTAAATCAGATGAATGAGCATTCATACATTCTTCTGTAGTATCAAAATCAGCATGGGTTTTTACTCCTTTCTCTAATAATTCAGCTCTGCATGTTTCTTTAAATATTCCAGAAGCTACTTTTCTTGCTTGAGTTCTAGCAGGACTTTGTAATAAAGAACTTTTTAAAGTTAAGAAAGCAAAAGTTCCTAAACATATTTTTTTCCAAGTGCTGACAACATTATCCATCTTAGTAACCAAAGAATCAATTTTCTTAAGTAAAGAATTTGTTACGTTAATATGTTTTTGTAATTGTTCTGGAGTCCATGTAAATGGTCTTGGATCAACTGGAATATTTACTGTGAAATGTGAAGTTACATATCCTTTCGTACTTCCAGGCAATACAGTTACATAAGCTTCTCTTGAACTTGCTATGTTCGCAACTTCTACTTGTATCGTCTCCGCTCGCTGCACAGTTCTTCCAGTATTTTCATTCACTTCTGGATAAACTTTAGTTATCTGCGATAATTGTTTTAATGGTAAAGTCACTCTCTCTGAAGTTGGCCCAGCTACTAAATCTTTTAAACTTTTTACAGGAGTTTTTATCCAGTCAATTATTTTCCCCCAGATTGTATTTTCATCGCCTTTTAATTTAGTTAAAACTAGAGTTACAGAAGCAGGATTTATATTTTCAACTCTCCAAGCATAAAAATTTTTATTTTTATCATAATTAGTTACGTAAGTAAAACCATTATCAGGGATTTTATCTGGATTTTGTTTAGCTGCAATATATTTAATGTAATCTTCTACAGTTAAAGGCAATAAATCTCCAACATTCACATCTAATTCATAAAATTCTTTTTCAGAACCGCCATAATAGATTTTTAATTTAGAAACTCCCTGATTTGCAGCAGTTATTTTTTCAGTTTTCTTTAAAACTATTTTCACACCAATATCATCTAAATAATCTTCTCCAGCTGTGCCGCTTAATTTATCCATTAGTTTATCTTTTAATCCTAATTTATCATAATAGAAGCTGGCTAATCTAAACATATCAACTTGGAAATTAAAGCATGCTTGTTTATCTTTAACTTGTTTTTTAGCTTCAGTTTGTTCACAGCTGGGATTATTTATTAATAATTTTTCATATAAATCTGCTAAATCCTGCATAGCTAATTTTGCTTCATCTGATCTAGGATACTTATCTAAAATAGTTCTGTATCTTGCAACAGCCTCACATCCATAATCTGTTCCACCAAATCCTAAATTTCCACTCGTTATTAAAGCAGTATAGGGTGTAGTTGTAGTATCGTAAGGACAATATTGTTGTTCAATTGCTTTTGCAATTGTTTCATCAGGAGATTTAACAAAATTAGGTAAGTCTCCATTTTGCGTAGCCAAACCCTTTCTAGTTATTTTTTTAGTTTCTCCAAATGAATTTTCAATTACAGCAGTATAAGTATATTCAAATATTTGTGCACCCTGTACTATGGCTCCTAATTGTGCTTGAGTTTCTTGCCCCCATTTATATTCAGCAGCTAAGTTAGGAATATCTGCCTGAGTTATTGCATTAGGTTTTTGTTCTACTTCTATACTGCTTAATCTCCAATCTGATCCTGAAATTAAAAATGTTCCAACATTTATTTTTCTAGTAAATGATCTTCCATTAGTTGTAAACTCTATTTCTGCTCTGTCTCTAGGTGTAGATACATCTTCTAATTTTACTTGGAAAGAATCTTGTAAAGGATTTCCAGTATATCCAAAGTTTAATACTTGCGGCTGCCCATTTTTAGTCAATCTAAAAGTTCCTCTTGTTTGTAAACCTGCACTCTGGCTGGCTGTAGGATTAACTGAAGCTAAAGATATGGGAGCTAATTCTTTATTATAAACTTGAATTACTGCACCATTATCATCAATTGAAATTGCTCTTACATATCCCTTTCCAGAAAATATTGAATGAGCTTCTTTATTGTCTAAAAACTCTTTTTCAACAGGATAAGCTTTCAATGTTAAATCTTGTTTACTTAATCCAAATGGGCTGGAATCTTCTAAATTTAATAATATTTGTGCATCCATATCTAATTTTATTGTATTATCATCTGGTAATTTCAAATTATTATCTAATTTTTTTAAATAAACAACTAAAGCTCCTAAATTATTTAGAGAATACCTATTAGCTGCAGGAGGTACATACCTCGGACTTCCCAATATATATTTTCCAGATTCAGAAGAACTATTAATCACTACATTTATTGCATCTATTTTTGGAATATTTGTTATTCCTGTAAATGGATCTCTTGCTGAAGGATCTTTTGTAAATGGAGACAAAGCAGTTCCAAAAGTAGTTCCTTTCAAATAAAAGAATACAGGAGTATTTGATTGATCAAGTAAAGATTCTCTCACTTGTTTAGGTTCATAATCTGCAATATTTACAATTATACTGTTCCCTAAATCAATCGGCTGCCCATAACTATAACCACCAGTACTGCTTCTATAAGAATCTCCAAATGGATTTGTATAAGTTGCCCCGCCTAAACCTCCTAATAATCCATTTCGATTATAACTCGCCGGCGTAGAATATGGATTGGGATCTGTTGAAAAAGGTCCTGGCGCATATTGATTTCCAAATGCCTGAGAATAAGCTATTGGTAAACTCATTATTAAAATAATGCAGAATATTGTTCCTAAAAATTTATATCTCATGCACTTGTAACCTCTGGATACTTAAACAATTTATTTTCTGAATTTGTTTCTACTGCTAATTGTATATTCTGCATTCCTTCTAAGTCTGCTGGAATTGAGTCTGTTAGAACATACAAGTTTAATGTTCCGTCACTAGCTAAATCTTTTCTTGCAAAACTATAATCAAACTTAGCTCCGCCAGTCATTACATAATCTAATTCTATAGGGTCAATTGTTGTTTTTGTACATTGCGTATTTGTTTTGAAGAATCCTAGTAAACCAGAAGCCCTTGTGTCTATACAATTTTCTAATTCTTGTTTCTTAGTTGTAATACTCCAAGTACTATTTCTAACAACATAAGAATTTATTTTATAATCTCCATTTAATA